>JADGNP010000584.1 GCA_017883425.1 Candidatus Sulfotelmatobacter sp.
TGCAGGAGCCCAGAGGATACATGCCCAGATCAATGGCGTAATTCCAAGTGGAAAGGCGCGTGAAATGGCGGATGATCTCGATCTCGCTCACTTCGGGCATGTTGCCGAGATCTTTTCTTTCGGACGCGCCCAGTAGCTTGGCGGTATCGACTTCTGGTACGTCGAGCGGCGGCAACTTCCACGCCGCCTTGCCTGGCGACGACTTCTCGAAGATCAAACCCTCATTCTGGTTGACGTGGCGGGTCGCTTTGCGGGTCATGCGCTTCATCGCGCCACCTCTTCTACTTCTTCCTTGGCGGAACGCACCGACCGCTCGCTCTCGGCGACCAATCCCACGGCCGTATCGATCGCGCTGCGCGTAGTCAGTTCGGTACAACACCACAACGCCGCATTCCCCAGTTCGGGATAGAACTTCTTTAGCGGCAAACCGCCGACCATCTTGTGTCCCAGCAGGCGGCTGTTGATGGCGTAAGGATCTTCGCTGGTCTGTACCACGAACTCGTTGAAGCGTGGCACGCCGCCGAACAGAACCTTGCCGTGCTTCGCGAACTGGCCTGCTGCGTAAGCCGTCTTCGCGAGATTCTGTTTGGCTAATTCTTTCAGCCCTACTTTGCCGTACACGGTCATAAAAATGTTGACCATGAGCGCGACCAATGCCTGATTGGTGCAGATGTTCGAGGTCGCCTTCTCGCGCCGGATGTGCTGTTCGCGCGTCGCCAAGGTCAGGACGAATCCGCGCTTGCCTTGCTTGTCGAGAGTCTGTCCCACCAGCCGCCCGGGCATCTGCCGAACATATTTCTCGCGCGTGGCAATGACGCCGCAGTAAGGACCGCCGAATCCGAGAGGCACGCCGAAGGACTGCGCCTCCATGGCGATTACGTCGGCCTCCCACGGAGGCTCCACGATTCCGAGGGAGACCGCTTCGGCGATCGAGACCACCAGCATCGCCCCATGCTTGTGGGCGATCTCGGCAATCGCTGCGACATCTTCAATCGTGCCGAAGAAGTTCGGCGACTGAACCAGGACACACGCGGTCTCCGGAGTGATCGACTTCTCGAGCTCTTTCAGGTTGAGCCGGCCATCGTCGGTGAAACCCGCGACTGACAGCGGCATGCCCTGATGCGTCGCGTAGGTGGCCAGGACCTCGCGATACTCAGGATGCAGACTGCGCGCCACCACGACCGACCGCCGGCCAGTCAGGCGGACAGACATCATTACGCCTTCGGCCGCAGCGGTGGAACCGTCGTACATGGAGGCATTCGCCACTTCCATGCCGGTCAACTCGCAGATCATGGTCTGGAATTCGAAGATGGATTGCAGGGTGCCCTGGGAAATCTCCGCCTGGTAGGGCGTGTAGGCGGTGAGAAACTCACCGCGCGAAATCAGCGAATCAATGATGACGGGCCGGTAATGGAAATAGGCACCTGCACCCAGGAAGCTGGTGTAGCCGTCGCCGTTCTCGCGCGAACGCTGGCGAAAGAAGTCGACAATTTCCGATTCCGCCATCTGGCGCGGGATGTTGAGGTCGCGGGTCAGGCGGTACTCGGCGGGAATCGGTGCGAACAGATCGTCGATCGAGCGCAGGCCGAGTGCTCTCAGCATGGCTTCGCGGTCGGCGGGAGATTTCGGTAAATAGCGCATAAGGAGTTATTAGATGAAACCAGCAGTCGTTTGGATTATGGCTGACGCAGCGCAGCTACTCCGTGCGCAGCATCCCAGAGAATTTGCGATTGCGCCTTTCTTCGCGAACTTCGCAGCCCTTCTTCGCGCCCTTTGCGGTCAAAGGCTCTCGCCGATTTCCAACTACTGACTCGAATCGCGTCCAATTGCAAATCGGACGTCTTCAGTGGCCCGCCTCTTCCGCGACGAACTTCTCATAGTCCGCGGCTGATAGCAGGGCGTCGAGTTCACTCGGATTTTTCAGCGTGAGCTTCACCATCCACGAACCATGGGCATCTTTGTTTACTTTCTCCGGCGACGTGGCCAGGTCCCCGTTGACCTCGGTCACCGTGCCCGACGCGGGAGCGAACAGGTCGGACACTGCTTTCACCGACTCGACGGTGCCAAATGTCTTGCCGGCGGCGAGTTCCGCGCCAACCTTGGGAGTCTCGACGAACACGATGTCCCCCAGCGATTGCTGCGCGTAGTCGGTGATGCCCACCGTGGCGGAGGTTCCGTTCGCCTGAATCCATTCGTGTTCTTTGGTGTACTTGCGATCTGCGGGATAGGACATGATTGCGTCTAGCTCCTGATCTTGGTAGCGTCGCCGTCCCGGCGGCTGTCGTGGCGGCGTCTCGCGCCACCGGCGAGGGCGAGACGCCCTCGCGACAGCCGGCAAGATGCCGGCGCTACCTCTTACTTCATTTTAGGTCGCTTATAAAAAGGAGTAGGAACAACCATCGCTCCCACGCCTTGACCTCGAATGTCCACTTTCACCGGCGTGCCTACGGCCGCAAACTCCATGGGCACGTAGGCGAGGGCGATGTTTTTCTTCAAGAACGGCGCGGGAGACCCGCTCGTGACATATCCAATCTCGCGACCGGCGGGATCGAGCACTTTGTATCCATCGCGGGCGATTCCGCGTTCCGTCATCTCCACGCCCACCAGAGTTCGCTTTACGCCCGCAGCTTTCGCCTTCTCAAGCGCGGGTCGGCCGATGAACTCCGGCTTCTCCATTTTGCAGAAGCGATCGAGCCCGGCTTCCCAGACATTAATCGTATCGGAAATCTCGTGGCCGTAGAGTGGGAGCTTGCCCTCGAGGCGCAGCGTGTTGCGCGAACCCAGGCCGCAGGGTACGACGCCGAACTGCTTGCCCGCAGCTAGGATTTCATTCCACACCCGGGCGCTGGTCGCTTCGTCCGCGGGGACGTAGATCTCGAAGCCATCTTCGGCGGTGTACCCCGTGCGGCCCATAAGAATGTCGCGGAGGCCGCACAACTTGCCACGCGTCACCCAGTAAAACTTCACCGCGCTCAGATCGGAGTCGGTGAGCTTCTGCAGCAGATGTACGCCCTTCGGCCCCTGGATCGCAATCTGGGTAAAGTCGTCTGACAGATTCTCGACCGCGCAGTCGAACTGACGGGTATTGTCGCGCACCCAGCTGAAATCTTTCTCGCGCGTCCCCGCGTTGATGACCAGAAGGTATTCATCTCCGGCGAGGCGGTGGACGATCACGTCGTCGACAAACGTCCCTTGGGGATAAAGCAGGGCGGAATACTGCGCCTGTCCGATAGCCAGCCGCGAAGCGTCATTCATGGAAATGTGCTGGACTGCGGAGAGAGCCTGAGGTCCGGCCAGGCGAATGTCGCCCATGTGGCTGACGTCGAAGATGCCCACGCCGGTGCGCACGGCCATGTGCTCGGCGATGATGCCACCGCCCAACGACGCGGGATACTCCACGGGCATGTCCCAGCCGTTGAATTCCACCATCTTCGCGCCCATCTGGCGATGGACGGCGTTCAGCGCAGTTTTGCGGATGGCGGGCGTCGCCTCAACCGAAGACAAAATAGACCTCAATCAGCGGGCAGTGGC
>JADGNP010000585.1 GCA_017883425.1 Candidatus Sulfotelmatobacter sp.
CCAGCGCTTTCCACGAGATCATTGATCCCTCTTCTGTGGCAATCTAATAGCTGCGACAAACTTCGGGCCTCAGGCAATCGATCTTATAAACCGTCATATGTTCTCCGTAGATTCCATCGGGCGGCGGAGTGTCGCGTTGCGGAGTCTCGTGCTGTGAAGTTTCGCGTTGTGGAGTCTCTCTGGGCAGCGTTTTGGCAGGCCCGCTTTTGCGTTTCCAAACCACCTTCGGCTGACTTTTCAGGCGCAATTCTCCGCCATTTTGCGGGGTGAACTGCAGGACAATCGAGTCGTCTGTCCCGTCTCCCGCCTTCAACCGGATGGTGTAGTCCGTCGGATTGTCTCTCGGCGCCATGCTGACTCTTTCGATGGGTTCGACCTTGTCCGGTGCAACGCCTCCCAAGCCGAACGTAATCCGATCCGTCTCAAGTCTTAGAAATCTTCCGTGATAGCGAGGCTCGTCGGTTCTCCATTCGCCCACCATCTGCCCAGGCAACGTCTGGGGCCCACGCCAATCGCAGCCCGCGAGCAACAGGAGCAGCGACAACAGGAGCAGTGTGGGCCGCGATAACCAAGTCCGTTCGTTCTGTGACGGGAACCCGATCATATCGTTTGCTCAACCAATCGCGCGTCCTCTTTCGTGGCATGGATTGTGTCGTCCTCTGCGCACAGCCTGACAAAGACGTCGATCACTGTGGGATCGAATTGAATCCCTGACTTTTCTTTCAACATCTCCACAACTTGTTTCCTCGGGACCCCTTTTCGGTATGGACGGTCAGAAACCAGGGCGTCGTAGCAGTCCGCGACGGCAAAGATACGCGCGTGGAGGCTTATTTCGTCTCCCGCCAAACCTTCCGGGTAGCCACCGCCGTTAAACCATTCATGATGTTGTGCCACAATCGGAAGCGCCTCGGTAAAGGCAGTGATCGGTTCGAGAATGCGAACACCGACGCGGACGTGGTCGCGCATGTGCTGCATTTCTGTCGCGTCGAGTTTTCCCGGCTTGTCGAGAATTTCCGGAGCAGTGCCAATCTTGCCGATGTCGTGTAACAAGCCTCCCCGGTGCATGATCTGCAAATCCCGGGAGGATAAACCCATAGCGCTCCCAATCTTCAACGCCAGCTGCGTCACGCGTTCCGAGTGACCGGCCGTCCAGGCGGACTTAGCGTCAATCGCACGTGCCAACGCAGTGAGGGTTCCCCAGTGGAGTTGTTCCATGGCTTCAATCAATTGGACATTCGAGAAGGCAACGGCCAGTTGGTCCGCAACTTGAATGGCGTGGTGAATATCTTCGTCCGTCATGGGAGCGGTGGGCGAAAGTCCACACACCAGAGCCGCGAAGGGTCTGTGTTCGAGCAAAATGGGGAACACAAGCACCGATGTCACCCCGAGATCCTTGAGCGGCAACAGGAAGTCGGGCGCATGTTCGGGATCCAGCAGAATTTGCAGACTGCGATCTCGCTGAAGCTGCTGCAGTTCGCTCGGCAGCGCAATCCGGTCGGCGAATGTCCGCAGCACATCAGACTGCGGCACACGAACCGTTAGTTGTACAAAAGCAGAGTCTGCCGAGTTCGGCTGGAAAATTACGAGGGCAAAGCACTCGCCCGGCAGAAGATTCGGCATCCTGGACAAAGCAGTGCTGACCACGGCATCGCGGTTCAAGGAAGACAAGATCGCCTGGTCAATGTCGTTGATAGCGCGCAAGGTGTGGAATTGCCGGCCCAGCCGGCTCGACATGGAGTTGAAGGATGCCGCCAAGTCTTCAAATTCGTCTCCGCTGGCGATCTCCACCCGGGCATCAAAGTTCTGCTCGGCGATCTGTTTCGTGCCTTCGCCCAGTTTCTCAAGCGGTCCCATGGTGCGCCGGATCTGAATCAGACTGAACAGAATCACGATCCACATCGCCAGAACCGCGACCAGGAAGAGCGTGTCCCGGAAATGCTGCATGGGTGCAAAAGCATCCTGGTGATTCTGGCTCAGAATGACAGTCCAGGTTCCGGCAAGAAATTCAGCTCTGAGAAACAGGTCCCGATAAGCGGCATCGTAGACCGTTCCGTGGCTCCTCCATGCAAAGAACCCCGAGGCGTTCCGCTGCGATGGTACGGTCGCAGCGGATGTCTTGTCGGGGTTGGAACTGTAGAGAATTTCCTTCCCGGGACCGAGGGCGAACAGATCTATGTCGGCTGGCAGCCGGTCCGCACTCCACAGGTAGTTGGAATCGACCTCACCCGCGATCAAGCCCGATGCAGGGTGATCGAGATCAATCATCCTCACAATCAAAATGCACTTCACGCTCTTGTTCGCGGAACAGGAATCCAGGCGGATCAGCGATTTTCCCGAGAGCAAGTGGGTGCTCTCGGACGCGGTCATCGTCGAAATGGAGTTGGCTTCAGGGACGCTCTGGCCCTTCCACACCGTCATCGTCTGAAAATGTAACTCGCTGGTGGGTGATGGCATCGGATCGCCGCGCTGAATGCGGAGTGACGCCACCTGCAGATCGGAGTCGAGAATTGTGAGGCGTTCGTAAACGGCTAATCCCAGAGACTTGGCGGCCTGTTGCAGCTGACGTTGGTTCTGACTTCGAAGCTGGCGGGAGACCTGGATGAATGACAGCGTTGTGAACACGGCCATTGGTACCAGTGCGCAAGCGACGAAAAGCACGAAGATTCGCCTCGCCACCTTGCTGCGCAGGAATTTGCTGTTCAGTATCACAATCGTAAGACCTGCCTTAGTAATCCGATGCCAGACCGATGAAACCGCCGTCGTTTGCCCAAATCACGTCATCTTTGCTGGCGCTTGCCGTCAGAGGGGGAACGGATTTGCCATCCTTCCCCATGCTGTAAAGATCAAAGTTGGAATTGATTGGAACGAGAAAGCGATCTTTCCGCATCTTGCCTTTACCGTTCACGTCCGCAAAGCTCAGATACTGATAGGGCTGGCCCCAAGGATCCACATTGGCTCCGTACCCAACCTGATCCAGCGTGTCAGGAAATTGGTGATTGATCACTTCATACCCTAGTACCGCGATGCCGATCGTGTGAATATCTGCGACTGCCCTCGCCACTCTCGCTCGCTCTATTGCCGCCAGGAGATTAGGGACGGCGAGCGCAGTAATAGTGAGGAGCACCGCACAAGTAATCAAGAGTTCGATGACGGTAAAACCCGATAGACGACATTTGCGGAAGGTTCGCAATCGACACGCGGCCTGCGCCGTTTTAACCAGCGGTTTGCAGCTACGTTCACGTTCTCCGACCCGTGCCAAATTGTTCGTTTTCAACCGACACTCGTCGATCTGCCTGGCAGGGGGAAACTTCGACTAATGAATATGATCGGCTAGGTCGCACACTGCAGAAAGGTAACGAAAGGTACCAATCGGCGGTGATCGAAGATTATGGGCGGAGCTGCGTTCTTGGACTTCGAAAATAAGAGACTCGACCCAAGGCTGCTTGGCTCCGTACCAGGCTAAGTGCCGCCAGCGTTACTAACGTAACCAACTGTGACGGTCGTGGGCGCTGGTTCCGTTTATTTCCTGC
>JADGNP010000586.1 GCA_017883425.1 Candidatus Sulfotelmatobacter sp.
CGCTTAGAACAGGAATTAAGGTTAAGATCGAGCGGACTGCCTTACGAATGTGCATCACATTTCTCCTTTGGCTTGCGGCGCTGAGTCCGTATGATTAGCTTCAGAGTGACTCGCCGCGCTATTAAGTTGAAGCCTCTGCCCGTCCACAACAAAAGTCCGCGAACGCGTACAGTAGCTGCATTGTGATCGCACCAACTCGACTGTCGGTGCTGGACTGAACCTACGCATAGGCCGCTTCGGAACCAAGTTTTCACACAGCTTTTCTCATTCACAGCCCTGGAACTTCAATGGAGACATACCACTCGGCAAATGCGCTGGGACTAGCCGGCACAGCGCTTCGGGCCGCGCCCGCTGGTCCAGCAGGCCGCTTTGCACGAAATCCACCAGCGCGCGGAAATCATCGTCTTCCAACCTAATGGGTTGCTGCAAGAGAGGATCGATGTCGCGGCTGTCCGACACCAGCGGTCCTTTCCTCTGCCGCAGGTCCTTAGCTACGCCCGCCCGCTTAGCATCGTAGCTGTGCTCCGAGGCGATGACATCGAGGTGATGGAGAATCGCGTCATCCAACCGGGTGAAGGCGCCATTGTGGAAGAACGCCGGCTGCAGAGCAATATTTCGCAGGGGTGAAGTGCGGAAGAGGTACCGGTCCTCCGGCGCTCCTGAAATCTGTTCGGCCCCGAAATCTTCATCTTCATTCGTACCGTCGAAGATGACGTTGCCTTTGCCAACGCCGAAGGCAGGCGCAATCTGGGGGACACCGAGGCGGTGGTTCTTGAAATCACTGAACATCTCATTGGCCGCGCCGCCGACGGCATGGCATTGCGCGCACTGGCCGTTGCCGAAAAAGACCAGAGCGCCTTGCTTCTGACGTTCCGTCATGGCGTTGTGGTGACCGCGGGCGAACTGATCGAGCGGCGCGTCGGCGAAGACCAAAGTGAACTGAAACTCGGCGATGGCTTGACCAAACATGGCGAAGGTGATGGGGCCACCCGCTGCGACCTCGGGAAACAGATGTCCGAACAGCGTGCGATACGCTGGCGAGGCATTCAGCCGCTCCAGGACCTTCTGCCGGATGGGCTCGTTGCGAAAGCCGCTTCCATCAGGCGGCGGGACAGGTGTGCCCTTGCCATCATCAAATTGATCGAAACGAGGATCTCCAGTGCCTTTTGTTCCGGTAAATCCGGCAACCTCGGTCAGTTCCGTAGGAGGAATATGCGCTTGGGCCTGCAACAAATGCCGTATCAAGGGATCGTTAGGGGGAAACTTCGTCGTGCCCTCCGGAGGCGGAAACTGAAAGCCCTGGGAGTTATCGAATGGGTCGTTGGTTAGCGACAAGAATCGCCCGTTCCACATCAGCCGCGGGTAAAAGGCGTCGTTCACCAGAATGGGCGAGCGTCGCTGGTTGCGCGGGCCTATCCGATGTCGCCCTACAAACTCGTTGCTTTGCACTCCAATAGCGATCGACTGTGTGTCGCCAAAACCATTCTGCGGTGCGTGACAGCCGGCACAGGCGTTGTCGTCGTGCAACGAGGCGATCTTGTCGAAGAATAACAGGCGGCCCAAGTCGGCCAGTTCGCGGTTAATGGGACGTCCCAGCCGGGCTTCGAGTCGCTGCGCGGCCGTACCGGTGAAACCGTATCGCGTGAGCGTCCGGATCAACTCTCGATCCAGGTCAGATCTGTGTTCCGGGTCGCCGTCGCCGGCCCGCACTCCGACAGGGAGCATGACCAGCAGCAGAAGAACTAAACCAAGCATTCGGAACGTTGCACTGCACCGGCCTAACAATATTTGCGGTTTGCTATTGGCGGCGCGATCGATAGGAGCATTCAGTCCTGGGTGAATAAGCGTTGTTGCGGGCGTCGCATTCGTTACCGAGATTCCACTGGTTGGGAAGGGCATATTGTTTTCCTTTTCTGTACTGTTCTATTGCCGACATGAATTGGTGCTCCCCACCAAATCCATTGGCTGGGGAGCGCCAATAAGCATGGCGAGCTACGGTGTTACCGTGAGCGTGGCTCTCTTAAGCACGGTTCCGTTCCACGCCGAGACGGTCACTACTGTCCGGGTTGGGGTGAACCTTGTCCGCGCCGTGAAGCTCGCTGATGTGGATCCTGCCGCAACGGTGACGCTGCTTGGAACGTTGACGAGGATCGGGTTGCTGCTCGACAGACGGACCAACACTCCGCCCGCAGGCGCTGGCCCGTTGAGTACCACGGTCCCGGTGGAGGGAGTACCTCCTCTAACCGTGTTGGGGACTAAGGTCAGGGAAACTAGCGAGGGTGGATTGACGGTCAGGGTGGCCGTCACTCTCCCAGTACCGTAGGAGGCAGTGATCGTCACTCTGGTCGTAGTCGATACGGCGCTCGTTGTTGCCGTGAAAGAGGCAGTGGTCTGTCCCGCGCTAACCGTCACAGTTGCGGGGACGCTGGCTACGGAAGGATTGTCGCTGGTCAGTGAGACAACCGCGCCTCCGCTGGGCGCCGGACCGCTCAGCGTCACCGTGCCAGTCGATGTGCTGCCGCCTACCACCGTCGTCGGATTAAGCGTCAGCGAGGACAAGGTAACGGCTGAGTTGCCTGTCTGAACGCTGTAAAGATACGAATACCCGATCCCGCTCTGCCCCGCGATGGAGGTTCCGACGTAGGCCGTCTGCCCGTCGGGCGTAAAACGCGCGCGGGACATAGGCCAGATGTTCAATCCGTTCTCGACGGGCAGGATCTCTTTCCACAACGAAACGCCGTTGGTGCTCACTGCCTCAAAAAACCCGGGTTGGCCGTAGGTAACGATTCCTCCTACCAGGAGCAGGTCATTAAGAGGACTTACGACCGGGCCAAACAAAATGCCGCTGTCCGTATAGTGCCACTGCACAGTACCGTTGCTGTTAATGGCGTACAGGTTAATCAGGTTCTGGCCGTCGTAGATCCTGCCATCAGGCCCTACATCGGGAGTGCTCACTACATTCGACCAATCGAAGATGTGCCACAGAAGATTGCCGTTGTTGTCGAATTTCCCCAGATTCACGCTCTGCAGATTCGTGTAAACTGACCCGTCTGGACCAACAGCGGGCTGCGGGTCTCCTTGCAGGGTATCGAGGCCATCCGCATAGGTGAACAGTTGAGCTCCATTGAGCCCGATTCCGCGCAAGTGGTTATTCGCGTGGAAATACAGGCGGGACTGTGCCGCCGGCCCGAAAACAATTTCCTGCATGGTTACAATGGGCCGGTCATAATTCTCTGGTACGGACCAGCGAAGGCTGCCCTGCGGGGTGAGGGAAAAAACACCCATGCCTTGGGTCGCCACAACATAGATGTTGCCGTCGGGTCCCACGTTGGGGCCCAGCATGATAAAGGCGGAAGGATTCTGGTCGAACTGCCACTTGAGGGTGCCGTTGGGAGTGAGTGCAAAAATGCTCGTCGTGCTGCCGACGTAGATGGTCCCATCCTGGCCGAGGCTGACATTCCCGCCCGAGCCGTTGAAGATCCACTTCAGCCCACCTGTGGGGTCAACCGCGTAGAGGTGACCGTAGAC
>JADGNP010000127.1 GCA_017883425.1 Candidatus Sulfotelmatobacter sp.
CAACTGGATGTCCGATCCGTTCGAGTATCCGACCACTCCGATCAATCGCGGCAAAGTGCTCAGCAAGGAAGAGCTCGACCGCCTCGGCGGATTCGCGCGCTACAAAGACGTGGACGGAGACGGCATCGGCTACCGCACCCTGCCCGGAACCATGCATCCCGCGGCGGCTTACTTCGCGCGTGGCAGTGGCCACAATGAGAAAGCGCAATACAGCGAACGCGCCGACGACTTCGAAAACAACATGGAGCGCCTGAACCGCAAGTTCGAAACTGCGCGCTCGTTCGTTCCGCGGCCCGAGATCACCAAAGGCAACAACGCGAAGATCGGAATCATCGGCTACGGAACCTCCCATTGGGGCATCACCGAGAGTCGCGATCAGCTCCGCGACGAGTACTCTATCGAGACCGACTACCTGCGGCTCAAGGCGTATCCCTTTACTCGCGAGGTGCATGAGTTCATCGAGCAGCACGACCGCATTTACCTCGTCGAGCAGAATCGCGACGCACAAATGCTCACCCTGCTTAAACTCGATCTCAAGCCCGAGCTGACCACACGCTTGCGTAGCATCGCCCATATCACCGGACTGCCGCTCGACGCGCGGTCCATCACCGACGAACTGACCAGTATGGAGGGTAAGTAGATGGTAACCACTCCCACCGTTGCGCCCGGAGCAGCCGGACCCAAAACCAACCGCATCGGCCTCACCGTGATGGACTACAAGGGCGGCAAGACCACGCTGTGCGCGGGCTGCGGCCACAACGCGATCTCCGAGCGCATCATCGAGTCCATGTACGAGATGGGCGTGCAGCCTGAGCTGCTCATCAAGCCCAGCGGCATTGGCTGCTCCTCGAAAACTCCCGCCTACTTCATGAACCGGTCCCACAGCTTCAACGCGGTGCACGGCCGCATGCCCTCCGTGGCTACGGGAGCGATTCTGGCGAATCGCAAGCTGGTCTGCATTGGCGTCAGCGGCGACGGCGACACCGCCTCCATCGGCATCGGACAGTTCATCCACCTGATGCGCCGCAATCTGCCGATCATCTACATCATTGAAGACAACGGCGTCTACGGCCTCACCAAGGGCCAGTTCTCGGCCACCGCTGACCTGGGCTCGAAGCTGAAATCGGGCGTGGTCAACGACCTCCCGCCTATTGACACCTGCGCACTTGCGATTCAACTGGGCGCGACATTAGTCGGCCGCTCGTTCTCCGGAGATAAGCGCCAGTTGAGCGCCATGCTGAAGGCTGCGATCGCGCACAAGGGCACGGTCATGCTCGACGTGGTCTCGCCCTGCGTCACCTTCAACGATCACGAGGGTTCGACCAAGTCGTACAAGTACGTGAAAGAGCACGAAGAGACCCTGCAAGACGTCAGTTTTGTTCCCCACTTCGAGGACATCGCCGTCGACTACGATCCCGGCTCAACCGTCGAAGTCACCATGCACGACGGCTCCCGCTTGCACCTGCGCAAGTTGGAAGAGGACTACGACGCGACCGACAAGATTCGCGCCATCACCCGCCTCACCGAAGCCCACGACAAGGGCGAAGTGCTGACCGGCGTGTTCTACGTGAATCCCGAGGCACCCAACTTCATCGACATGCTGAACATCGTGGACCAGCCCTTAGCCACGCTGCCCGATTCCATGACGCGTCCGGGCAAGGAAGTGCTGGACGCGGTGATGGAAGAACTGCGGTAGCACCGGATTCGAACCAAAAGGAAAAGGCCCTCTCCTGAGAGAGGGCTTTCCACTTTGACTCCTCGACAAGTTGTTCTACGCAGTTTTTCGTTCCGGCTCGCCGCTATGTTCGGGATTTTGCCCAGGTTCGGGAAAATCGGAGTCCGCATCCTTCAGCATGGGGTCTTGATCGCGATGCCCAAGTTGTTCCTGCAGACCGACATTACCGGGGATCTTGTGGTCCTCGGTTTCCGTGGCACCCTTCGCGGCATCCTGATCGGGCGTGCTGTGTGGCATGATTCCACCTCGTACAATAATTCCTACAAAAACAGTTTAGTCCTGGAACTTTCCAAATAATATAGTTATAAAGTTAGGAGAAGTTCGGCGGAGAAAGGGTATATGAAGCGGTTCTTCTTAGTATTGATGCTCACCCTCTGGTCCAGTGCGTTCGTCCTGGCGGCGCCTCCGCAAGCTACGCTCACCCCCGTCAAGGCAACGCACCAACGCGTCCACCGCCATCGCGCCCACAAGGCCGGGAAGCATCACACGCCAAAGCGGCACCGCCACGGAGTCTAGCCGGCCGTTCGTCGCACCGATTCGCCGTCTCCGTTCACTCCACAACTCAGGAATCACTTTCCCGTGGTCGCTACGCCCAGCTTGCGCAGTCGCTCCCGCGCCTGCAGCGCCTCCGGAGAATGCGGATAACGCTGGATCAGCCGTCTTAACTCGCTGACCCCCTCGTCTTGTTTGCCCAGTTCAACCAGAGCGAATCCCTTCTTCAGCTGCGCGGACGCAGCTTTGTTTCCGCTGGGAAAGTTCTGCAAGACCTGGTCGTAGCTCTGCGCCGCCTGCTGGTAGTTGCCTTGACGAAACTGAATTTCCCCAAGATAGAAATAGCAGTTTCCAGCCAGATCGGTGTTGGGATAGTACTTGATGTAGTCCGAACATTCCTGCAAGGCCAGGTCGTTCTTGCCGCCGTTGTAATCGCGGACCGCATTGTTGTAGAGCACATCGGGAGGCGGAGCTTGCGCCAGCGCCTGCTGCTGCGCTTGCTGCTGGGCCTGTTGCGCACCCAAACTCTGCTGCGCCGCCTGCATGTCCTCTAGTTGCTTGCTGAGCTTGGCCAGACGGGTTTTGAGTTCATCCATGGTGTCGTTGAGTGCCTGGATCTGGCCTGAAAGCTGGTCGGTCTTCGAGCCCCCTTCCGACTGCTGTTTCTGGAGCGTCGTCTGCAGTGCATTGAGGGCGTTTGCCACCTTATTCACCGCGTCGGTGTCCTGCTCCACCAGGTTCTTCATCACGCCCATGCGCTCGTCGAAGCTGCGCTGCATGGCCGTCATCTGTTCCTGCAGTTGCTGTACCTGCGTCTGCAACTGCACCATGTCCTTACTTACGCCCCAGGCTGGAGCGACTCCCAGCCAGAGAACCAGGAGCGATGCGAAAAATACGGAAATGCCATGTCGTTTCATAGAGATTCCCCGAACAGCCTGTAATTTAGATACCATGATTGTCCCATAGGCTGGGATGATTCCACAGAGAAAGGCTACCCGGAACCGGAAGCCTCAATGGGGAACCGCTGCCGCGCACACCAATGCCCCATCCCACGCAGGCAGAAACGGGAGACGCCGAATGGCGTCCCCCGGCAATCCTTACTTCTGATAGACGAGATGGCCACGGCGGTTCTGCTGCCAGCAAGCTTCGTTGCTTTCGGTGCAGAAGGGTTTTTCCTTGCCGTAGCTGATGGTCTTGATCCGGCTGGCGTTGATGCCGGCCGCGGTCAGTGCGTTCTTCACCGCACTGGCGCGCTGGTCGCCCAGAGCCAGGTTGTACTCGGTCGAGCCGCGTTCGTCGCAGTGTCCTTCAATCGTAAAGTTGACATTGGTGTGTTGATTGAGGAACTGAGCGTCCGCCTGCACCGAGGCCTGCTGGTCGCCGCGAATGTCGGCCTTGTCGTAGTCGAAGTAAACATCCTTCACGCTCTGACTGAACAAGTCTTCGTCCGTGACCGACGGGGTTGGCGGGGGCGGCGGGAGGGGAGCCTGTGTCACCGTGAGCCGCGCGGTGGCTTCCTGGGTCCCGCCAGATCCTTTAGCGACCAGGTGATAGGTCGTGGAATCCGTCGGCGATACGCTTTGCGTCCCGTTCGGCTGCACTGCGCCAATGCCATCGATGGAAACGTCGGTCGCATTGCCGGTCTGCCAGGTCAGAGAAGCCGGCTGTCCCGCCTGAATGGTATTCGGAGTCACCGAGATCGACGCTGTCGGCGCCGGTGGTGGCGCCGGGGGTGGTGGCGGGGGTGGGACCGCTTTCTTTCCGCAAGCGCCAAGCGTCAGCAGAGCGCCGAGTGCAAATATGAGAAGGAGCCATTTCATACTTTGATGCTTCACTTTTATTCCTCCCAGCGACCCCGAAAGCTCGCCTCCAGGGTCAGACGAAGTGTATTTACTATTTCCAACTCCAATTGGGTTGGCTGTTGCGTCCCGTAAAAGTCAGTTGCTGAACCTTGGTGCCGTCGGCCAGCATCGCCCAGATTTGAAGACTGCCCGAACGGTTCGATTGAAAAACGATATGCCTGTTATCCGGCGACCACGAGGGAAAATCATTCCGCCCGCCATCGTGCGTCAGTTGTACCCACTGCTTGCTGGCGATATCCATCAGGTAAAGGTCTGACGCGCCCGGTTCGCCCGGGCCATACTTGCGCACCCACGCAAAGGAAAGAAACTGTCCGTTGGGCGCCCAGTTCGGCGACACCGCGTACCCCTGGTCGGTCATGCGCTGCTGGTTGGTGCCGTCGGCTCCCATGGTGTAGATCTGCGGCAGCCCCGTGCGGCCGCTGACGAAGGCGATTTGCCCATTTGTCTTCCGGTTCCACACGGGAGAAACGTCGGGCCCCTTCGCCGTGGTCATGCGATGTAGATTCCCCCCGGAGGCATCCGACACATAAATTTCCGGTTCGCCTCCGCGCGACGACGAAAACGCCAGCTTGGCGCCGTCTCCCGACCATGCCGGGGACAGATTCGTCCCGCCCATGTGGGGAAAACCCACCGCCCGGTTGAGTTCGATGGAGTACATCATGATCTCCCAGCCACTTTTGGTCAGGCTGCTGAAGGCGACGCGCGACCCGTCGGGCGAAACCCGCGGCGACAATGAAATCGATCCCAGATGCGTGATCTGGTGCTGGTTCGAGCCATCGTAATCCATCGCCCAGATTTCCTTGTGCCCGGTGCGGTCGCTGACAAAATAAATCTGTGTCTCGGCAATGCCGGTGATGCCTCCGCCCACCCGAAAGATGATTTCGTCGGCGAACTTGTGCGCCATCATTCGCGCCGCCGCATCACTCGAAGTGTCCGAATATTGTTTCCCCAGAATCTGGGGGGACTGGGTATTTTTCACGTCATACAGCCAGCCCTGAACCGTCAGCTTTCCTCCCGCGACACCCAGGCTTCCGAAAGCCAGCATGGCTGCGTTGGGAGGAGGTACATTCCACGCCAGGAAATTAACCTCTGGCGGCTGCCCGGGAACCTGCAACGGATAGAAGCTCTTCGAAACCAGCTCGACTATGCCGGAAACGTCCAGGTCGTTCCACAGCGTGTCGTTGAAAGTCTTGAGCAGCGCGGCATTCTGCGGATCAGCGGCCGAAGGCTTGAAGTCCGGGACCGCCAGCCGCACCTTCTCCACGCCCAGGCTCGTACCCGTCTTGACCCAATCCTGCGCGAGGAGCGCGGAAGAAAAAAAGCAGGAAATGCAGAGGAGAACAAGCCCCAACACCGGGCCGCGGAACCTGCTTGGCCATCGCCGGGAAGTTGGTCTAGCGCCTTCGTCCATCCGTGTGGGGGTGAAATATACTCTGGAAAATATCGTATTCCGATATGAATTGCTTTGCAAGGCTTCTTCCCTCTTGCGGTGTCTGACTCTACTGAGCACTCCTCTCTCATTGTGCCCCCTTTGGGGAGCACAAAGTCAATCGGTAGTTCTCCGTAGTTACCCTAAAGGTTCACTTCTTATAATCGAACCAGTACTCAACGGAAATTTTGCCACCAGAGTAATCCTGTGGCAATGGACCGAAAGTATCAATGCGCTGCAAGGCGCGTACCGCCGAGATGTCCAGGGAAGGTACCCCACTGGATTGCTCCACCTGCACGTTCGAAGGATGCCCATCGCGCGCGATATCGAAGACGATGTAGACCCGTTGCGCCGTCGTGATTCTGGGATCGACCTCGTACTTCAGCCAGTTCTCCGCCACCTTTTGCTGGATCACGTGCACATACCAGGAATACTTCGTGCCAAAATCCCCGCCGCCTCCGGTGATTCCAAATCCACCCTTGGCGCCGCCGGCACTGAACGTTCCATAGGGACCGCTGACCGGCCCGCCTTCTCCAAACGCGACCTGATTATTCTCTTCTTCCGGCGCGGCCTGCGGCTTTTCCTTGGATGCCGTCTCCTGCTTCTTCTTCGGCTTTATTTTTGCGTTCTTACCCTGAATCTCAATCGCATCCGGCACTTTTTCTTCGATCTTGGGTTGAGACTGCGTCAGCCCCTTCGATTCATTGGCCAGCACGTTCTGGGTCTGCGTGGGATTCGCCGGCAGCGGAATCGTGCTCACCAGCGTGGCGCCGATCGCTTCCCCGCCTCCGCCCGCTCCCCATGTGTCGCCGCTGGTTCGGTAGACAAGTGCCGAGTAGATCAGCAGTGCCACCGTGATGCCCACGTGCAACCCCGCCGACCACGCCAGCGCGCGTCCCCAGCGGTCATGCTCGAAGTAAATCTCAGCGTTTGCGGCCATTTTGCTCTAGGGGTTGCGTCACAATGCTGACGTTGGTGATTCCGGCCTGCTTCACCGCATCCATCACCGTGGCGAAGGCGCCGAAGGGAACATTTTCGTCCGCCCGCACGAAGATGAACTGGTTGCGCGGATCCCGAATCTTCTGCCGCAGTTTGCTTCCAATCTCATGGATGTTGATGGCATCATTGCCCAAAAAGACGCGCTGATCTTTATTGATGGTAATCACCAGCCGCTCTTCGGTAATCTGCTTTACCGTCCGCGTTTTTGGCACACTGACGTCGATCCCCGACTGCAGCACCGGCGCGGTCACCATAAAAATGATGAGTAGCACCAGCACCACATCTACCAAGGGAGTGATGTTGATGTCCGCCAGTGCGGTCTGCGTGCGTCCGTTGGAAGTAGTGAACGCCATCAGCGCCTCATTTCAGCAGGGGCCTGCGCCTGGCTGTGCTCCACCGCGTTGAGCATTTCGAGGGCAAAATCGTCGCTGCGCGCCGCGAACTCGCGGATCGAGGCGCCAATCAGGTTATAAGCAATCACCGCCGGAATCGCAGCCGCCAGCCCGGCAGCCGTGGTTATGAGAGCCTCTGAAATGCCTGGAGCCACCGCCCGCAGCGTCGCCGCACCCGCCGTCCCCAGCCCGTGAAAGGCATCGATGATGCCCCACACCGTGCCAAACAGCCCGACAAACGGTGTCACCGCAGCCGTAATCGCCAGCCACGGCATGTTCCGCTCGAGCCGCGTGATTTCCTCCGATGCCCCAATCTGCATCCCGCGCTGGATCGACAACAGATTCCGCACCGTCCCCGACGTCTGGGCCTGCCGCTTGTATTCCTCATATCCGCCTTCGAACACGCCGACCAGCGGGCTGGGCTTGAATTGCTCCGCCACGGCGGCGATATCCTGCAGTCGCTGCGCCTTGCGAAACGCGCGCACGAATCGCCCACTCTGCGCGCGCGCCCGCCGCAGCAGGCTCCATTTCGTCAGAATGATGGCCCAGGAAATCAGGCTGAACGCCAGCAGCCCAAGTAATACCAGCTTGGCCACCGCGCCAGTGTTGGAGATCATGTCGACGATTTCGCCGCCGACGAACGCTACTAGCAAGGGGAAGACATGCATCGCGTTTTAGGAGAATTCCTCTCTTCAGTATAGATGAATCACGACGCGCATTTTCCCGCACGTACCCGATCCGCCAATGAAATACTTGGAATTATGCATGCGCCTCGGCGGCCCGCTCCTTGGATTCATCGGCGGTGGACCGCCTCCAGGGCGTGAGCGTCGGAAGAAGTTGAAATCGACTCCGCGTTCATTTTTCGCAGCCAGTCGCACAGCGCGCGCGATGCGCGACTGCTGTTCCGCGCCAGCCGCCCAACTTGGGGCCAGAGCCACGGCCGAAAAGCGGCAAACCATGCGAATCGCCTTTCCAGAAATTGTCCGTTGGAATCGACAAAGCGTTCCATCGACGGAAACGTGAAATCGAATTCGTCAGAAACTACTTTCACCACCGCAAATCCCACTCCTCGAGCTTCCGCCGCGCGCCCGACCGCAGCCGCCTCCATATCAACCGCCTGCGCGGCAAACGAATCTCGCAGCCTCGCCTTCTGCGCCGGGCTCGCGACCGATCCGAAACTGACCAGCACGCCTTCCCCGCGATCCAGGTTCACGCTGCTGCCGTCGCCCGCATTGACCACCCGCCGCGGCTGCACAATGTCCGCCACTTTGAGTCCCGGAACGAGCGCCCCGGCAAAGCCCGCCGAATAGACCAGCTTGGGCGCGTAGTTCGCAATTGCCGCCTCCGCCGCTCGCCGCGCCGCCTCCGCTCCAATCCCCCCGCAAACCAGCACCAAGTCGTCTTTCTCAAAAAAGCGAAAGCGCCGCCCTGCGACTTCCTTATCGCTGACGCGCCAGTCCTTCACCAGGGGACGCACCTCGCGCTCCAGCGCAGCTACAATGGCGACTCTAGACATATCCGTTTCCCTGGAACCACTCCACCGCCCGCCGCAATGCGCCTTCGACCGGCACGATCTTCCAGCCCAGTTCGCGCTCGGCTTTGTCGGAACTGGCAAACATTTTCTTCCTACCCATGCGCACCGTATCGATAGTGGCCCGGGGCTCGCGGTGCAACATGCGCCCGGTGATCGCTTCGTCCACGACTCCCGCAGCAAAGGCGAACACGTAGGGCAACTTGACCTTCGGTGAAGGCAGACCGGTGATCTCTCCGAGCTTGTCCAAAATCTGCTTCAGCGTAAAATTCTCTCCGCCCAAAATATAACGCTCGCCCGACTTCCCTTTTTCCAAAGCCGCAACGTGCCCCCGCGCGCATTCCCTCACATCGACCAGGTTCAGTCCGGTTTCCACATAGGCGGGAAACTTGCGCTTCAGAAAATCGACGACGATGCGCCCGGTCGGTGTGGGCTTCACATCCTGCTCCCCCACCGGAGTCGTCGGATTCACCGTCACCACGTGCATCCCACTGCGTCCCGCCTCCAGCGCCACCTGCTCGGCCATGAACTTCGATCGCTTGTAGTGGCCGATCATGTCGGCCAGTGAAACTGGCGAATCCTCATCTGCGGGATGTCCTTTGCGGGTGAACCCCATGGTGGCAACGCTGGAGGTGTACACCACGCGCCGCACGCCATTCTTGCGCGCCGCCTCGAGAATCGCCCGCGTCCCGTCGACATTGGAACGGTACATCTCCGCCGGATCGCGCACCCAGAGCCGGTAGTCGGCCGCCACGTGAAACACGGTATCGCAACCCGCCATCGCTTTTTCGAGGGAGGCCGAATCGCGCAGATCCCCAGTCGCAGTCTCAGCCTTGAGCCCTTCCAGGTTGCGTAGGTTGCTCGTGGAACGCACCAGCAGCCGCAGATCCGCGCCTTGATCGGCAAGAACGCGGGCGACATGGGATCCCAGAAAACCGGTGGCGCCTGTGACGAAAGCTTTCAAAGCAAGTTCTCGGTTCTCAGTTCTCAGTTCAGACCTTAACGATGGAAACTGAGAACTGGGAACTGAGAACTAGTCCCCGTTCTTCTCCATCACCTTGGCGTACGTCGTCAGCGCGAGCAGCGGGAAATACTCCCGGTAGAGGTGGTACATCAAGTAAAACACGCGCGGGAATCCCGTGCCTGTGAAGAACGGCTCATCCCACGACCCATCTTTTTTCTGCGTGCGCAGCAGATAGGCAACACCGCGCGCCACCGAGTCGCTCCGAAGGTCGTTGGCCGCGAGCAATCCCGTGATCGCCCAGGCGGTCTGCGACGGCGTGCTGTCCCCCTGCCCGCGCAGGCTCGGATCGTCGTAGGACCCCACCGTTTCGCCCCATCCACCGTCGGCGTTCTGCACCATTCGCAGCCATTCCGCCGCCTGCTGCACGCAAGGCTCGTGCAGATCCATGCCAATTGCTTCCAACCCGCGCAACACCAGCGCCGTGCCGTAAATGTAATTGACGCCCCAGCGTCCGAACCAGCTTCCATCCGGCTCCTGCTCGTTGCGGATGAACTGAATCGCCCGCTTCACCGCAGGATGATCTTTGTCGTACCCGTAAGTCGCCAGCATCTCGAGGATGCGCCCCGTAATGTCCACGGTCGGCGGATCCAGCATGGCGTTGTGATCGGCAAATGGAATGTACTGGAACACCATCTTGTCGTTATCTTTGTCAAACGACGCCCAGCCGCCGTTCTTGCACTGCATGGAAAAGATCCAGTCAATGGCGCGCTGCACCGACTCCCGCTGGTAACGTCCGTTGGGATGCTCCACCCGGCTCAGTCCCAGGCAAACCATCGCGCTATCATCCACATCCGGATAAAACTCATTGTTAAACTCGAAGTACCAGCCGCCCGGCTGTCCCTTCTTGTTTTTCACTTTCCAATCGCCCACATTGCGCACTTGCTTCTGCAGAATCCAGTCGGCGCACTTCACCATCCGCGGATCATTCGCCGGAACTCCCGCCTCGCCCAGCGCAAACATGGCGTACGCCGTGTCCCACACCGGCGACATGCAAGGCTGCATGCGGAAGGTGTCTTCCTCTTCGATCCCCAACTTCTCAAATTCGTCCAACGCGCGAATCACCTGCGGATCGTCGAGCGAATATCCCAGACAGCGCAACGCAATGATCGCGTTCATCATCGAGGGATAAATCGCGCCCAGTCCGTCGCTCATCTCGAAGCGCTCCAGCATCCACTTCTCCGCCCTCTTCAGCGCAATCCAACGCAGAGGCCGCACATGTACCCGCTCCAGCCAATGTGTCATGCGGTCCACAATCAAGAAGAAGTTGCGCCACGAGACCAACTTCTTGGCCCAATGCAGGTGCATACGCGACTTCTGCATCCCCCCAACAAACAACTCCTCCACGCCCATTTCCCGCGGAATCTTCTTGAACGGTTTCTTGGCGTAGCAGATCGACAGCGGCACCAGAATGGCGCGCGACCACGAAGAAATTTCGTAAATATTGAACCAGAACCAGTTGGGAAATAGCACGATCTCCGGCGGAATGGCCGGAACCGCGTCGTAGTCATACTGCCCGAAGAAACACAGATAGATCTTGGTGAATGTATTCACCTCGGTGACGCCGCCCATCTCCAGAATCTTTTTATGGGCGCGTTGCAACGCCGGATGGTCCGCCGCGTATCCCGCCAGCTTCAACCCGAAGTAGGCCTTCACCGAAGCGCTGATGTTCGAGGGTCCGGCGGCGTAGACACTCCACCCACCGTCCTCGTTCTGGTGCCGCAGAATCCAGTTCGCCGCCTTCTGGAAGCGCTCCTGGTTCCCGGTTCCCAGAAGCGCATGCAGCAGGATGTAATCCGACTCGAGCGTGGTATCCGCTTCCAGTTCCCCGCACCAGTACCCTTCATCATGCTGCTGCGAAAAAAGATATTTTCGCGCAGCCGCAACCGCGGCGCCCACGCGGCTGCCCAGTTCCTCAATTTTTCCGAAGCGAAGCTGTGGGTTCGAACCTATTGACGCAGGGGCTATGGGGGAATCGGGGGAGTCAGTATTCATCAATTTGCGGCTCCGTTAATCCGCGGTCGCGTTGGCCGGAGCGGCGGCAATCGCCTCAACAATCTCCGGAGGCAGCCCAAAGCGCACGTTTTCCGGCATCACTTCCAGTTCCTGCATATTGCCAAATCCTTTGTTACGCAGGAAGGTCACGGTTTCTTCCACCAGGTGCTCCGGTGCAGAGGCCCCGGCGGTTAGTGCAATCGTCTTCACACCCTTCAACCACTCCGCCTCAATGTCGTTGCAGCTGTCAATGAGATGCGCATTCGTGCCCAGGTTGCGCGCCACTTCGACCAACCGGTTGGAATTCGAACTGTTTTCCGATCCCACCACAAGCAGCAAATCGGCCTCAGACGCCACCAGGGGCGGGCGC
>JADGNP010000587.1 GCA_017883425.1 Candidatus Sulfotelmatobacter sp.
TCGTGGGTCTCCTTGCACAGGATGCCTTCGTCTTTGAGCGCTTCGCAGTAGGGACGCGCCGGGCTGTGCAGTTCGATTCCGATCCAGAGCCCCTTGCCGCGCACTTCCTTCAAGTCTGGGCTTCGCATGGTCCGCAGTAGGTTCAGGAAGTACGTCCCCATTTCCGCTGAATGCTCAACCAGCTTCTCTTCGACCAGGACACGCAGTGCGGTTCGAGCGATGGCGCAGGCCAGGGGATTCCCACCAAACGTGCTGCCGTGGTCTCCCGGGTTGAAAACGCCGAGAACTTCCTTCGACGCCAGGACAGCGGACACGGGATAAAACCCTCCCGAGAGCGCCTTGCCGATGATGAGCACATCCGGCCTTGCGATCTCGTGCATGTAAGCGAATAACTTGCCGGTCCGGCCCAGGCCCGATTGGATCTCGTCGCACATCAGCAATACGCGGTGCTCGCGACAGAGTTCCGCTGCCTCTTTCAGAAAGCCCGCCGGCGGCATGATGATTCCCGCTTCGCCCTGGATCGGCTCGACCAGGAAAGCACAGGTATCGGGGTTGATCGCGTCGCGCAGAGCGCTGACATCGCCGTACGGGATGATCCGGAATCCAGGAGTGAACGGGCCGAAGCCATCACGATACTGCTGATCGCTCGAGAAGCTGACGATAGTCACGGTGCGCCCGTGGAAGTTGTTGGCACAGACGATGATCTCAGCTTTGCCGTCAGGAATGCCCTTGATCTTGTATCCCCACTTCCGAGCGGCCTTCACCGCGGTTTCAACGGCTTCTGCCCCGGAGTTCATGGGCAACGCCATGTCGAAGCCCGTGAGTTGATGGAGTTCTTCGCAAAGCTTTGGCAACTGGTCGTTGCGGAAAGCGCGCGAAGTCAGTGTCACCCTGAAGGCTTGCTGGATCAGCGTATGCAAAATGCGGGGATGGCAGTGCCCTTGGTTGACCGCAGAGTAGGCGGCGAGGCAATCGAGATACCGCTTGCCCTCCACGTCGTAGACCCAGACACCTTCAGCGCGCTCGATGACCACGTCGAGCGGATGGTAATTGTGGGCGCCAAACTGCTCCTCAAGCGCAATGAGTTCTTGTGCCGGTGTGAGTTCCGGAAGTGCGATGTCTCGTGTTGGCATAGGTTCCTTTCTGAAAGTAGTCAGGAGTCAGGAGTCAGTTCTGGGCGGATGCGCACCATGCCCGCAAGCCGTTCAGGACTCGGCCGACTTCGCTGGCTTCCGCGAGCAGTTCGGCAGCGGCAGAAACCGGCAGGTATCCGAGGTCGCGAGCGATCTCGAGTTGTGTCTCGATCTCCAGTAGTGATCCGCGGGCGTGGCCAACGAACTGATGGAACTCCCGTCGAGAATTTCGTCCATGTCGCTCTGCGACATTGCTCGGCACAGAGACTGCCGCCCTTCGGAGCTGACTCGTAAGTCCGTAGATCTCCTCTCTAGGGAAATCCTGGGTGACACGATAGATGTCCTTCACCAATTGCATTCCCTTCTGCCACGCCACCAAATCACGATGTCCCCGCACACTCACCTCCACAACCCCTGACTCCTGACTACCGACTACTGACCCCTGACTACTGACTCCCCGCCCTGTCCTAGTCCAGCAACATGGTCAGCAGCGCCATTCGCACGAACAGGCCGTTGGCTGCCTGCTTGAAATAAAGCGCCCGGGGATCGTCGTCCACGGTCTTGTCCAGTTCCACGGTTCGGGGAAGCGGGTGAAGAATCAGCGCGTCGGATTTCATCTTCTTGAGGACCGAGGAATTGATGGCGTAGTGCTGCAGTTCTTGCCGGTCTCGCACGCGTTCCGGACGGATACGCGTCTGGTAGACGACATCTACTTCGCGGATCACGCGGTCGATGTCGGCCTCAAGTTCGTACTGGACGCCGTGTTCGTTCAGATAGTCAAGAATGTCAGGCTTCATTTGCAGCTCAGGCGGGCTGACGAAGAAGATTTTTACCCGCTCGAATTTCGCCAGCAGATAAGCCAGCGAACGCGCCGTGCGGCCCTTGTCGAGTTCTCCGATGATGGCAACGCTCAAACCGACCAGCGGCCGTTCGCGATAGATGGTGTACAAATCCAGCAGAGCTTGCGTGGGATGCTGTCCGCCCTCGCCATCGCCGGCATTGATGACAGGCACGAGTGAAACTTGCGCCGCCCGCTTGGCGCCGCCCGCTTCGGGATGGCGCACGACGATGACGTCGGAGTAGCTGCCGATGATGCGAATCGAATCTTCCACCTGCTCGGCTTCAACCTCGGACGAAAACGCGCCCGCGTGTTCGGTGGAGAGTACCTTGCCGCCCAGCCTCTGCATTGCGGCCTCGAAACAGAAGCGGGTGCGAGTCGAAGGCTGATAGAACAGCGTGGCCAGGATTCTGTTCTGATAGTCGAGCGTCCCCCCACGGGCCACGACCCGCTCCATACCGCGGGAGCGCTTGAACAACTCCATCAGCAGCGGCACGGTCAATTGCTGGGACTCGATCAGATGTCTCGGTTTCATTGCGTCACGCTTCGATTCCGGATCGATGGCGTTTGGCTGTGCGGGCACGAGCGTCGTGTTTGACATCGTTATCGTCCTCCCACCGGCACCTTGATTTGCACCGGCAACGTGCGCGTGACAACTTCGGCATCGGGAACGACATGCGTGCCGCCGTGTCCCGCGATCGCTGCGCAGAGATGGCCGTTTGAAGTAATCACAACTTCTCTGCCGCCGGCCCTCAGGAACTGCAACGCCGATTCCACCTTCGGTCCCATGTTTCCCGGCGGGAAGTGGCCGGCGCGATAGTGTTCTTCAAGTTCCGCGGCGGTCACACGAAGCAGTGGTCGCTGGGCTGGCTTCTTGTAGTCCAGATACACGTAATCCGTGTCGGTGGAGATGGCGAAAATGTCGACGCCGAGTTGTGAAGCTAGCAAAGCTGAGGCTCGATCCTTATCAATGACTGCTTCCACCCCGTGAAGATTCCCGTCCTCTCGCACCACGGGAATTCCGCCGCCGCCGCACCCCACCACCAGCACTCCCTGGCTCATGAGCGAACGGATCACTTCCAGTTCGACGATCTCAACCGGCTCCGGCGAAGGCACGACGCGGCGATAGCCCCGGGCGGCGTCTTCCACGATGTCCCATCCCAGTTGGCGTTGGCGCTCCTCTGCCTGGGCACGCGAATAGAACGGTCCGATCGGCTTTGTGGGATGCTTCATGGCGGGATCGTTGGCCGAAACGACGCTTTGCGTCACCACGCTGACGACCTGCACATGCAGCCCGGCTGCGGCCAGTTCGTCCTGCAGAGACTGCGACAACAGGTAACCGATCTCACCCTGGCTGGCCGCGCCGCAAACGTCCAGAGTCTGCCCCGGCACCTGATCCGCGGCCCTCTCCGAGCGCAGCAACTGCGCCCCTACCTGCGGGCCGTTGCCATGGGTAATCACCAGGTGATACCCGTCGCGAATCAAGCCGATGATCGCCGCTGCGGTGCGCCGGGCGTTGGCCAGTTGTTCCACAACCGTCCCCTTCTCCCC
>JADGNP010000588.1 GCA_017883425.1 Candidatus Sulfotelmatobacter sp.
TTTCACCCTGCGGCTCCGATCCAGGGGCTTGGCCACCTGCACCACGTTCCCCTGGTCGTCAAACTCGAAATACACCGTGGACCTGTAAGACACTTTCACGCTGTTCCCGGGCTTGACCAGCCGGATAGGCGTTTTTCTGTTACTCTTGAGTAGGCCGGTTGGCACGGGCTGGAGTTGCTGCTTCTGCTGTCCCCAGACAATCTGAAGCTCAAGTCCCGGGACATCGACACGTTCGCCACGCAGCAGCGCATCGTGCCAAAGGGTTCGGATGCGGCGGGACTCGGGCTTGGCCGCGCGGCTATTCAGCCGGAGGTTGCGTGCCAGCGAGCGGGCGATTAGATCGATGCCCTGCTCCTTCTTTTTGTTGTTCATCGCGTTCTGCGCCCTTCACCAATTCAGTAGTATAGGTAGGCCCTGTGGATGAAATGGCCTTTTTTGCCGGCAGTCACGCGTGCCGCTGGCGTCGCTGGCTGGCAGCCAAACTGTCGATGATGCCGGTATCTGTATTAGTCCGTATTAGTCCGTCGTGATTGCGCATCCAATGTCGGGATCTCCGTCCCAGTACCTATCCACGCATAGCATCGATTCCACTGGTGGATATGGTTGGCCCACGCTTCCCACAAGCCCGTTTCGGGGACCGTGAGACCGGACTGCTGGTGGTATGGGCTGTACTAAGCCGCTAGCGCGGCAGGGGCCCCCCGGGGGCGTAATCTACAAGTATTTCGCGCCGGTGCTCGGCGCCCGCCAGGGCGGATGAGAACCGGGAGGACTTGACAGGTTTGAGACGATGGAGACAGATCCCCAGCGAATCGAGATGCCGTTTCCCGTTTAGAAGCCCCTACTTGAATCTGGTCAGGATGCGCTGACTGGAACCGGCAACTGTTATCATCCGCTCGCTCGAATGAACACTGCGTGGGAAAGTCTTCTATCCGGTTTTCCATGCGTCCGTCGCTCGGCGATCAAAAGAGGAACGCCCAATCAGGGTGTTCTTCGACACAACTTATTGGAAGGGAACTCTGTGATGACAAAACTACGCCAACGAATGATCGAAGATCTTCGGTTGCGGAATTATTCCCCACTGACGATCCGTTCTTACACCGAGTCCGTGGCGGACTTCGCCCGGTTCTTCAACAAGTCGCCAGAACATCTGGGGCCGGAAGACATTCGCAAGTATCAACTGCACCTGGTACATGAGAAGAAAGTCGCTTGGTCCACTCTGCAGGTGCGCATCGCCGCGCTCAAATTCCTCTACGCGCAAACGCTGAAACAAGAGTGGTTCGTCCAAGAGGTTGTCAAGCCCAAGGTCCGGCGAAAACTCCCGACGGTCATGAGCCACGAAGAGGTGAGGGCACTGCTGGATGCCACGCCGAATCTGAAGCATCGTGCACTGCTGGCGACCCTCTACGCAACTGGATTACGTTGCGCCGAAGTGCTCCAGCTCAAGATTACCGATCTAGACAGCCAACGCATGGTGATTCGAGTGCGGGAAGGGAAAGGCCAGCGGCCCCGTCAAGTCATGCTCTCGCCCAAGCTGCTGACACTCCTGCGCGCCTACTGGCGCTGGCGGAGGCCCCCGGACTGGTTGTTTCCAGGGGAGAAACCCGGCTCTCCCATGCATCCTTCCGGCGTCCGGCAGATCTGCCAACAACTGGCCAAGAAGGTCGGCATCAAAAAACAGGTGAGTCCCCACATCTGGCGCCACTCCTTCGCCACTCATCTGCTGGATGCGGGAACGGACCTCCGCACCATCCAGGTCCTGCTCGGGCATGCCAGCCTCAAGACCACGGCTATCTACCTCCATGTCTCGGTACGAAGAGTGCAGGCGACGCAGAGTCCGTTAGAGGAACTTGCGATTCGTGAGATGTTGACTCCGGATCACGATGGCAGAAGGCGGTGAGAGAACATCGGCTCGAAGTGGCCGATGTCTTTCGCGAACATAGGGAGGAATTCCTGGAACTGTGGGGACATACGGTCTCATCACAACAAAGGAAAGCTCTCCGTGACATCGGCGTCTGCCGCACCGCCGCTCTGGGCGGCCACGTCGAGGAATGCGACCAATGCGCGCATCGCCTCATCGCCTACAACTCCTGCCGCAACCGGCATTGTCCCAAGTGTCAGTCCACAGCCCGGGATCAGTGGCTCGCGGAGAGGGCCAAGGAACTGCTCCCCGTGCCGTATTGTCACGTCGTCTTTACCATCCCCGATCAGCTCGCGCCGCTGGCATTGCAGAACCAGCGGGTCTGCTACAGCTTGTTGTTCCGGGCGGTGTCCGAGACGCTGCAGCAAATCGCCGCCGATACCCGGCATCTGGGAGCGAAGATCGGCTTTCTGGCGGTGCTGCACACGTGGAGCCAGAACCTGCTGCATCATCCCCATGTCCACTGTGTCGTGCCGGCCGGTGGATTGTCTCCTGACGGGTTTCGATGGATTCCCTGCCGCCCAAAGTTCTTTCTGCCCGTGCGGGTCTTGAGCAGGCTGTTTCGTGGGAAATTGCTGGCCTTGTTGCGCCAGGCTTTCGCCGAAGGCAGGCTGGAATTCTTCGGGCAGTTAGCCGATCTCGCCGAGCCTGCTCGATTCCATGCATGGCTGCGGAAATCCAAGAGGAAAGAATGGGTCGTCTACGCCAAACCGCCGTTCGGCGGACCGGAGCACGTCTTGAAGTACCTCGCCCGCTATACGCACCGAGTGGCCATCTCCAGCAGTCGCCTGCTGTCGCTAGACAATGGCCGGGTCACTTTCCGGTGGCGCGACTCCCGACACGGCAGTCACACCAAGTCGATGACACTGGACGCCGTAGAGTTCATCCGGCGCTTCCTGTTACACATCTTGCCTTCGGGCTTCATGAAGATTCGCCATTTCGGTTTCCTGGCCAACCGCAATCGCTCATCCGCACTGGCCCTCTGCCGTCAGCACTTGAACGCTGCATCACCCACAGGCGGACCTGCTGCCATCTTGACCCGCGAGCAACAATCCGCCGTCGAACGCCGTTGCCCGGTCTGTCACGTTGGCGTGCTTCGAATTGTCGACTGGCTCTCCACCGATCTGATTCTGAGCCACGAGCAAGTTCACCCACCGATGGCTCCGGTTGACTCGTCATGAAACGCCGCTCCGCATTCCATAACTCCGGCGCGCCAACCCAGGCTTACGTGAGCCCTACTACACGTGTGTTTGGGCAACCCTCGGGCATCGTTCCCGTAGCGCCCAGCGTCCTCAATTCACCCCGCCATCTACCTCCAACAACGCGGAAGGCACGCTACACGCTGCGGAAGGCACGCTACACCTTGGCCATACTACCCTCCGCAGCCTCCCGCCAAAGGCACTGGAATATTCAATCCCCATAGGCGCCATCGCCGTACCGCGGCTTACTACAACAGCCTGTATCAGCAATGCGGCGGCGTACGTGCTTTGCCCCCGTTCCACCGATTTCCTCGCGCCGCCGCACTGCCGATACAGCCCTAATTTGTTATGGAGAGCCGTTTGCGAGGCTGCGCGTATTCGCGGGTGCGCCGTGGAGTC
>JADGNP010000589.1 GCA_017883425.1 Candidatus Sulfotelmatobacter sp.
GGCCTTTTCACGTCGAAAAAACCCGCTCTAAGCCTCTAGAACGCGCTATTTATACAATGTTCTATCGCTGAATCAATGGGTTGCGCATTAGGTCCGACCTGGAGCAGAATTGCTGGTGCACGACTGGTCCAAGGATCCGTGGGTCGGCATGTGCGAGCGCATCTCTTTCAAGCCCGGCGAATTGTCCTGCTTCTGGCCGGAGGTAACCCGGCCCTGTGGCCGCATTCATTTCGCGGGAGCGTACGCGGCACAGATGACATAGAAATAGGAAGCCGCCCTCGAATCCGCAAATCGGGTCGCGGTGGAGATCGACAGGGCGTGAGCGTTGCTCCGGCCGCCTGATGCGGCCTAGCGGCTGCGCCATCAAACTTTGTTGAGGTGCAACACGCCCCCGCCGGTCCTCGATGCCCCAGAGCCCCAGGTGCCCTCGAGTGTTTGTTCGTTCATTGAATTCAACACGCGTTTCCCGGAAAATGACCTTCGCTTCCAGTCAAACTCAATCGAGACGCCGCTGACGGGAGTTGCGGACGACGGTGTTGGAGGCGACGTTGGACTGCTCGAGGGGAAGTCTCCTGAGACGCTGGTGACCATCTGCTTGATCGTGCCGGCTGTGATTTGACCCTTCTCGGGTTTGGTTGCTCCCGCCGGCCATTCATAGGTACCTGTCACACTACTCTTGGTCGCGGTGAGATCCAACTCAATGGGAATGGGGGCCGGTGTGTTGGAGTGGGTGATAGTTCCCCGCCATTTGCCGGTCAGGAGGTTGCTCCATACCACCTCCGCAAGAGCCGATTCGTAGAAGCTCGGATTAACCTGCTCGTTCCACATGCTGCTGATGTAATTCTTGATGCCAAAGCTGAGACCGGACGGGTCTGCCTCAAGATCCTTGTAAAACTGGAATCCCCTGCGGTTGGCTTCCAGGTCGGCATTGGAATAGACGCCCGTCAGGCCCAGTCCCGCAATGGTGATTTCTGAGGCGCGGCCGCCGCTCTCAACCTCGGCTGGTGAGAGTCCCCGGGTTCTGTTGAACAGCCAATAACGGAACCCGAGATCGAAAAAGTGACCGAGTTTATCGGCTCCGATGCACACGTCGTGGACTTTCGCCGCGGAGGCGACGACGCCATGGGCGAAGTGGTACACCGACTTGACAGCGGCGGCGCCGCTGTATTTCGTGCCTTTCAGATCGCTAGGCGGGGATTTTCTTTTCGAGGGCGGCAGGTTCTCGACAAAACTCTCAATCGGCGAAATGATCCCGTCTCCCAGCCGCTTGAACACAGTCTGCGCAAGGGCAAGAACATTGATTGGCGCGCCTGCAGCCGTGTGCGTTGCGACTTCGGTTCGGGCAGCGGCAATTTCACTGTTCACTTCGGTGTCCACGTCGGATTCGATGTCGGCGAGGTAATCGCAAGAGCGGTCGTCGACCTCGCGGCGTTGTAGGACGCTGGCCGTGCGGCCACCCCCTTGCTGCACGACGTGGGCAAGTTCGTGAGTCAGCACCGCACAGCCTGCGTGGCTTGCCGGCGCGTACTCGCCATCTCCGAAAACGATATGGCTGCCCATGGTGTAGGCCCGCGCGCCAATCTTTCGGGCGGATTCCGCAGCCTCGCGACCGGTATGTACCTGCACCTGCGAAAAATCGGCGCCGAAGCGCGGCTCCATAAACGTTCGGGTTCCCGCGTCGAGGGGTTGGCCGGATGCAGCCAAGACCTGGTGGACGATAGGCGGTACTACATTCCGCCCCATGTCGCTGGCTTGCGCGCGCTTTGTCTGTACCCTCTCAGGCGCCCAGCCCGGCCGCACGGTTTGACACTTGGGGCACCCTCCGCCACAAGCGCAGGCACGCGGGGACTGCGGCTCGAGCATCCGCATCACTTGTTCGGCGATGCGATTGGCCTCCTGCTCATACTCGTCGCCGGGCTTGTTGATCGCTAGTTTCGTCTGTATCGCTCCCGCGGCAGGAGGGTGTACTGGAATCCGACTGAAATCGTGCTCGAAACGAGGTAAGGCCTTACGGGCCAATCCTACTTCGAGTTTTTCAGCATTAGTCTGCAACATCCGCTGCACTGCTTGATTTTCAATCGTGCGGTGTAAGTGAAGGATCGAATTCACCTCATGGCTTTGCCCAAAGTGTGCCCGACTGGGTATCGTCCGCTTGGCAGATTTGGTCTGCTGAGTTGCCTTTTGTTTCGCTGCGAAAGTGCGCATGATTAACCTCTGTTCCTTGATCAGGAACTGCCTAATCGCGGTGCTCACCTGCGGAGCGGACGGCAAGCCGTAGGCTTGACGGACGAGCCGTCAGGTGAAGTGCCTTGTTCCGAGGCGCGCTTCGCGCCGAGAAACAAGGTCACGAACGAAGTGAGCGCCGCGATTCCCCCGGAGGCGCGAAGCGCGTCCGGGGGAACAAATGATTCTGCAGTTTCTATGAAACTCCGGGACGTGGGATGGGTCTCTGAACGACAACTTAGGCAAGGAAGGTCTTATCTGTAGGTGCACGGTGAGAGCTGACTTCCCCCATCGTCCTCATTTGACAATCTAATTTATGCTTAAAGTCCTTGCAAGGATATTCCGATATAGGATGGGCATCTTTCTGTGAAACATGCAGATTGGAAGGATTTCGAGAAACTGGAGAGCTTGGCATGTGACCCGTCCCTCCCACAGTGCAGGCGAGATTCATAGCGCATCTCAAACAGAGGACGGTTCCGAGCAACACGTATTCATTTTACTTGCCAACCTGTGGAATTCGTATCCGGCGGTTGCCATAAAAGATGTGTTACTCATATCCTGAATAACTCTACCGAATCACGAATCACTACCGGGCGCTAATTTCGAGACCGTCCTGGCGATCAGAGTGCAATCCCCTTGAGTTCTTTGAGCATATCGAGCTTCCTGACTAGCTCCTCTCCTCCGTTCACCCTCAGCTCGTCGTAGAAGCGTTGGACTCTCTCCACTCTGGCATTCGGGAACGCGACTCGCTGGCAGACACTCTTATGAAGCCCCTGGTCCTCATCCAGACACACCACGATCAACTCTTCAGCTTGGTGTCCATACCTGAAAAGCTTCTTATACGCGGAATTCTCGGAGTGGGTGACTTCGAGCCAGGCACCATCCTTCAGAAAAAAATCGGGATTATAGAATGAATTGGTTCGTAGCTTCAGGTCATGCTTCTGAGCAAATTGGACGTACCACAAATTAGGAGGCATATGGTCAAAGATGGGCTCGGGCCGATAAGAGATACCAAGAACATGAAGCATTTCCTCAACGAGAGCAAATAAGATTCTTCCCCTGGCACCTGTTCTCTGGATTGAGCGAAGTGTATCCAGATCACCCTGCATAAAGGAGAGGATGATTCTCTCCCATTTCTTGCGGCGCCTCTCCGGCGGGTTCTCTGCAAAACGATCCGGCAATCTAACCATTCCTGGGCTCACTTTGCCTCTCTCAGCAGATCCTCAATGTTGCTCACACAGAAAACCCATATCAGACCCAACATGCCCTAACACACGAGCAAC
>JADGNP010000590.1 GCA_017883425.1 Candidatus Sulfotelmatobacter sp.
GTCGCAGTTTTTGTTTCGCTCCAGAAACTCTTCGATGCCGAAAGTGCCGTTGTTGAGCACCAGCAGAATGGGCTTTACCCCGTATCGCCCCATTACCCCAATCTCGGTGGCCGTGAGTTGGTGGGATCCATCTCCCGTGACCAGAACGACACGACGTGAGGGATCAGCCAACGCAGCACCAAAGGCGGCCGGCGTTGCCCAACCGATCGAGCCCCAGAGGGCTTGATTGTGGTACACCGCTCTGTTGGGCAGAAGAACTGCGGACAAGGTGAAAGAAGCGATGCCAGTTTCCACAACCACGATGTCGCCTGGGGCAAGGAATTGCTGGATCCTCGAATTGACCGACGCGTTCGTGACCTGAGCGCCCGGCGCGCCCGAAGCGGGAATAGGCTTTGGACGAGGGAACGAGGGCGTCTTGTGCCTCGACGCTTGTTTTGTGAGACCTGCCAGTACGTCTTTCATGTGGACCGGCCCGAAGGTCCTGGATTGAGAAGCGGTTTCGTCCGAAGAGGCGCCGACCTCCACGTGGTCCGGCCACACAGTCACTATTCGGGAACATTGAAGGTGATCGGAGAACAGGCCGGTGGAAAAATCCGTAAATAGCACGCCGCCGAGATTGAGCACGAGATCCGCCCTTTCCACGATTTTGCGAACCGCTGGCGTCGAGGCGTCACCCACATACATTCCGAGATAGAGGGGATGGGATTCCGAGATTACGCCCTTGTCCATGCCAGTGGTGGCAAAGGGGATTCCGGTCGCAGCCAGAAGTCGGCCCACTTCCTTTTGTAGTCCATAGCGCGAGATTGTGAAGGCGGGGAGAATAACCGGGAATTTCGCCTTCGAGAGTCGCGCCCCAATCGTTTTCAAGGCCGTGGCCAACTCGCGAGGATCGCTCGAAAAAGTCGGCACCTTCGGGAGGGGAACGCCGTGGATCGGTTTTCCTACGACTGGCATGAGAGCGTAATCCTGTGGGACTGTGATGTAAGCGGGTTGGCGCTGAGCGAGCGCCGCGGAAATCACGCGCTCCATCTCGGAGATCGTGTTTTCCGGAGTGAGAAATGTGCTGGCGCAGGCCGTCATCTCGGAGAGTTGACGGAACTGGCCGGACTCTCCGTCACCAAAGGAGTGGTGAATCGACTTGCGAGACCGAGCCAACCGCATACTCGGGGCTCCCACAAGATGAAAGACAGGCAACCGTTCCGCCTTGGCCCCCATAACTCCGTTCAGCGCGCTCAATTCCCCCACGGCATAAGTGGAGGTCAGTATGGCTGCTCCGTAAATCCGGGCGTAACCGTCCGCGGAATAGGCTGCGTTCAGTTCGTTGCTCGAGACGATCCAGGAGAGCTTGTCGCTCGCCTCGATGGCATCGTCGAAAGGAAATGAGAAATCACCCGGCAAACCAAAGACGTGGGCAATTCCTAGATCAGCTAGACGAGCAATGACATATTCTGCGACGGTGGGATTGGGCATGCTTTGGGTCGGTCGAGTCAGATGCTGTTTGTGGGTTTTGCTGGTCAATCCACCACCAACTTGACGGACGTGTCGCCGCGCAGGGCTCTGGAGTAGGGGCAAGTTCTGTGCGCTTCATCCATGAGGCGTTGAGCTTGGGCGCGATCGAGCCCGGGAAGTTGCGCATGCAACTCCACCGCCAGCCGGTAGCCGCCTTGATCCTCTTCGATCAGGCTCACCAGTGCCCGCACCGTGGAATCCCTGACCGGCGTACCGAGCTTTTTAGCCGCGTTGCCCAGAGCACCGTGGTAACAGGCGGAATATGCGCCCGCGAACAACAGCTCGGGATTGGGACCGCGTTTCTCGATTCCTTTCTCCATGGGATTGCCTAACGTAACATCCAACAACCGGTCCGGTGTCTGAATGGTTCCCGAACGTCCTCCCTTGGAAATCGCTTCGGCTGTGAACAATGTTTTCATTTGGAGGAAATGTGCATCGTAGGCCCGTCTGTAGCTATTGGGGATACCCCCACCGGTGTCGCAGGGGGAGCCCCCTCCGAAGGCGGAGCCCAATTCAGGCCACTTAGCTATAGGCCGGCCGCCGGAAACCCAATCCATTCAATGGTGTCCTCCGGAGTGCGTCGAAGCCGGCCCTCGGCCTCCCAATGCATGATCCTTCGAGGGGACAGAAAGATCAAGGCGAGTTTGCTCCTGGTTTGACACCTTCCACTGGCGGTGGCCCGTACCGGGTCACAGTCGGGCCGGTCCAGGAACTCCGCTTCGGTAGCGAGTGATTCAAACACCCCAAAGAGCTCCCGCTACCATGGTATCGTCCATTTCGGCGTACTTTCTCAACACCTCGGAGCGGTATTCGGACGCGATCGAAACGGCCTGCGCGGCGATCCGCTCGCAATAGCCGCAAGTCTGGCAGTCCAAGGAGGCACAGTCACGCTCGCGAAAACCGTCCAGGAAATTCTCCGGGATCTTCCGCGCATCCACCCGGATCGGACACTCCGGCAGCGGCGAGAGCCAGCCTTGCAGGCGCGCCAAGTCGAGCAGCGGTTTCAGTCGCCGAGGACTCACCTGCCTCGGCTTCCAGAAGTGACGCAGACTCCACAGGGATTCCTTGCGGACCGGTTGCTTGAAGCCATATGACAACAGCAGTTCGGCCAAATTACCATCGAACCGCCGCTCGCTGTAGGCTTTGACGCGCCGCAGGAGTTCCGCCGACGGAATTCCCCGTTCCAGAAGCTTGAAATTCATGTATCCCATCGCTTCATAGACGCCGAGGTCCTCCGGCCGGATCCAGGCCGACTTGATGAACTGCGACGGATCCGTCAAACGCAATCGCGAACAGCGCATGAAGCAGTAGTCAATGAAGATCGTGCTGGTGTCGTCAGACGCATGGGCGAAACCGCTCTGATGATAGGTTTGCATGGGACAGTTTATGAGGCAGACATGGTTCGCAATTAGTTCCAGATCGCAACGAACCGCCTGGCGAATGGCCGCCAGACGGCGAAAGTTCCGGTTGATTGAGAAGCTCTCCAGCACGATCGCATCCGCCCCGAGTCCTTCCCAGAATCGGGCGCGCCGGGGCGTGTCTACCTGGGCATAAATTCCGACTCTTATCTTGAACTCGGGGAAACGGCGTTTGACCAGTTCCAGAAGAAAAGGGGTGGAGACGGTGACTCGGCGGACGCCCAATTTGCCCAGCTTAGTCAGCAGGGCCGTCACCCGTTTCTGCCAGGGGCGGGTCCATTCGCGGTTGCCGAAACAGGCGCCGTTAAGGAGGTAATTTAAGGCAATGCCATGCTTGTCGAGCAACCGAATGTAATTCCGCAGCTCAGTTTCCGAGAGCGGTGTCGCCAGGTAGCGGGGACGGCCACTGCTGACACCGTCGGTCGGGAACCTGCCTAGACTTCATCCACCGGGTATGCGGCGAGCAACGGAACCAGCTCCGGATCGCAGTTCGCCGCCAGTGAGAACTTGGTCGCTCGGGGTGTGGCATGCACGTCGGCCGGAGCAGAGCCGTTTGTTTTCATGAAGTCTTCAGC
>JADGNP010000591.1 GCA_017883425.1 Candidatus Sulfotelmatobacter sp.
TTCACGCGACAGCCGCAATGCTATCCTGAATGTAGTTCCTCCCCGTAAGGTCGGTACACACGCTTGAAAGTCGGTTTCATCAGTCTGGGCTGTCCCAAAAACCTCGTCGATAGTGAAGTGATGATGGGTCAACTCGTCGCCAAAGGCCACGAGCTCACCCCGCATCCCGATCAGGCCGACGTCCTGGTGGTCAACACGTGCAGCTTCATCGACCCGGCGAAAAAGGAGTCCGTCGACACCATCCTGGAGATGGCCGAGTACAAGAAAATCGGCCGCGCCAAGAAGCTGATCGTCGCCGGCTGCCTGGTGGAACGCTATCGCGGCGATATCCGTACGGAACTCCCCGAAGTCGACGCTCTCATCGGCACCAACGAACTGGAAAGTATCGTCGCCGTCTGCGAAGGTCTGGAACCGGACACCAATCCGCTGGAGCCCTACCTCTATCACGACCTCACGCCGCGCGTGCTCTCCACCCCGCACCATTTTGCCTACATGAAGATCGCCGAAGGCTGCGATCACCCGTGCACTTTCTGCGTGATCCCGCAATATCGCGGCGCCTTCCGCAGCCGCCGCTTCGAATCCGTAATCTCCGAAGCCACCCGCCTCTTCCAGCAGGGCATCCGCGAGATCAACCTGATCGGCCAGGACACCACCTGCTACGGCGAGGATTTCGGACTGCCCGACGGCCTCGCCGATCTGCTGGCGCGCCTCGCGCAGATCGAGACGCCCATCGAGAAGTGGATCCGCTTCCTCTACGCCTATCCGAATAAAGTCACGCAGCGCCTGCTCGACACCATCGCCCAGCACGCCGCCCTCGCCAAGTACATCGACATGCCGCTCCAGCACGCCAGCGCCGGCGTCCTCAAGCGCATGAAGCGCGGCGCCTCGGGCGATATTTTCCTCAAGCTGATCGAGCGCATCCGCCGCACCATTCCCGGCGTCGCCATCCGCACCAGCTTCATCGTGGGATTCCCCGGCGAAACCGCCGCGGATTTCGAAGAGTTGTGCCAGTTCGCCGTGGCCGCCAGATTCGATAATCTCGGCGTGTTCGCCTACTCCGACGAGGACACCAGCGCCAGCTACGCGCTCGATGACAAAGTGGACGGCCGCACCATTCAGAATCGCAAGCGCCGCCTGATGGCCATCCAGCGCAAGATCGCCCGCGCACGCAATCGCGCCCTGGTGGGCAGCGAAGTCCCGGTGCTCGTCGGCGGACTTTCCGCCGAGACCGATCTCCTGTGGGAATCGCGCATGGCCACCCAGGCGCCGGAGATCGATGGCGTAACCCTGATCAACGATTTTGAGGGCTCCGAGCCTCGCCCCGGCGAGATCCGCCGCCTGCGCATTACCGAAGCGCACGATTACGACGTGGTGGGCACGCTGCTCGCGCCCACCGAACCGGCGCCCCCGCCGGCAACCTCCGTATTCATCAATATTTCGCCCCTGGTAGCCGTATGATGACTTGCCCGATCTGTAAGAAAGCGGTCGCCGAGGGCGACGCCGATTTCCCGTTTTGCAGCGAGCGCTGCCGCATCATCGACCTGGGCAACTGGGCCACGGACAAATACGTAATCCCCGGCCCGCCTATGCCGGACCCGAAGGAAGAAGAACAAGAATGAAATTGCGGGTTGCCCAACGGGCCGGGGTGGAGATGAGTGGAGATTCTTTTTCAACGCAGAGACTTAGCGCGGCGGAGCCGCAACCAAAGTGGAAAGGCGTTCGCAATCTTCGTATGATGTGTGTTTCCAGGCACGTATCGCGGAAGAAAGGAACGCCATGAAACAGTTTATCGCGAAGTTTACAGACCGGATCGACGGTGTGCTGTGCGGGTTTGATCGACTGGTGATGCGCGGAGAACTGCGCGCGCTTTACATCGCCAAGGGCGGAGGAATCGAGCAGTACCTGAGAAGCAGCCATGTGATGTTCAAGGACTTCGGTGAGCACGTGTTGGAGGTGAGCCGCCGGTTGAAGGAGGCCTCGCTGGCAGCCGCGCTGGAACTGGGTCGGGTAGTGCGTTATGTGCCGTCGGCGGCGGCGAGCAAAGAGGACATCGCGCGTCAGATTGCCGCGGAACAGAAGATTCAAAGTGGGTTGGTCTGCGTGCTGAGCAGCGTGGAGCCGTGCATGAGTTTTCAGGCGGTGCCGAACCGGGAGACCAAGAAACTGGATTTCAAACTGGAACAGCGCAAGTGTCTGCACCTGTACCATTACCTGATTCACCCGGTGTTCGGCTTCATGAACGCGCGGATTCAGACGTGGTTTCCGTTTCGGGTTCAAATTTGCCTGAACGGACGCGAATGGCTGGCGAGAAGTATGGATGCGGCGGGACTGCGTTACGTGCGACAGGACAACTGTTTTCCATGGATTGAAGATTTTCCCGCGGCACAGCGGTTGATGGACGAACAACTGTCGACGAATTGGCCGGAGGAACTGAACCGGATAGCGGCCACGTTGAACCCGGTTCACGAACAGATCTTTGAGCACTATCGCGTAAACTACTACTGGACCACGCACCAGAGCGAGTGGGCCATAGATATTCGATTTCCGAAGCAGGAGGACCTGCGGCGACTCTATCCGGCCTTGCTGCGCCACGCGATCACCACCTTTGGGAGCCCGAACGTGCTGCGTTTTCTTGGCAAGCCGACGCGACTGGACGGGGGTGTCCCGCGCTGGTACAGCGGCGAATTGTTCAGCGACCTGAAACAGCGCGCGGAGGGCATTCGGATCAAGCACTACATCGATGGCAATTCGCTGAAGGCCTACGACAAGGCGTACACCCCCGTGGGCAGTCTTCTCCGCCTGGAGCCCACCATCAACGAAGTGGCCCCGTTCCGAAGCTATCGTCCCAAAGAAGGCGATCCGAATGGAGAGCGTGCCTGGCGTCCGATGCGGCGCGGGATAGCGGATCTGCACCGGCGGGCCGAGGTATCGCAGAAGGCGGCGGAACGGTACGCGGATGCTTTGGCCAGCGTGGATGACACAAGACGGCTGGAAGAATTGACGGAGAATCTGGAGCGGAGCACCAAGTGGCAGGGCAGAGCGGTCCGCGGCCTGCGCGTTTTGGGAGAGGACAATCGACTGCTTCTCGCCGTGAGTCGGGGTGAATTCAACCTGAACGGATTCCGCAACCGAGACCTGCAACGCTTGCTCTACGGTGGTAAACCGGCCGATGCTGCCGAGGGCAGACGCCGCTGCGCAGCCATGAGCAGGAAACTGCGGATGCTGAGGGCTCACGCGCTGATCAAGAAAGTTCCCCACACGCATCGCTATCTCCTCACCGATCTCGGACGTGTCGCGATTACGGCCATATCCGCTGCGCAGCACGCCACGGTAGCGGAACTGTCGAGGGCAGCATGAAATTTGTGCAAAATAACAAAATTCTTGAGGATAGCAATGCAGAGAACGCAGAGATAAGCGCAGAGAAGAACAACAAGAGAGTTGAAGCTAGCGCACTTCGAATGTGCCGAATGCAAGGCCCAGATCCCTGGGGTCGCTGGCC
>JADGNP010000592.1 GCA_017883425.1 Candidatus Sulfotelmatobacter sp.
GTAGACCGGCAGTTCCGGCGGGGCGAATGAGATGGAGATGCTGACTTGCGCGTAGGCCGCGGCCGACAGGGCGAGCAGTACGAGCGCAAACAGCGGCGAACGAATGGAGCGGATGATACGCATTGTGAGTCCTTTTGACCGATAATCCTTCGCGTGCCCGGGGAAGCTCAACAGCTGCGGGCTGCGCGGATGGAAAGGCACGATTTCCGGACGAGATGTACCGAAGACTCTGTCTCGTTCGCAAATGGTTCTGGTAGAGACCTTCTCACTTCCGAGAAGTCGAAGTCTGAGCAAGAAAGCTCAGTTCGAGCCTTTGCCGTTTCACAGTTCCTTTAGTGCAGCTCTGCGCGATTGAGTGCTTCCACGGAAGCTGTGGTCAGGTGACGCCTAATGTGAGCAATTTTGGTCAGAATTGCGAGAGAGCCACGTATATACCTTGACGGTATGGCAACCAACAGCACCTTGCTTTGTATCCACCGGGACCCGGCTCAATTGACTCTGTTGCGGGAAAACGGATACGAACTGGTCACGGCGACCACCGGTTCCGATGGCCTACGGCTCTTGATGTCGCGGCCCGTGGATGCAATTGTGCTCGAGTACCATCTGGGACTGCTGGATGGTTCAGTCGTCGCAGCTGAGATCAGGAAGGTCAAGCCACAGCTCCCCATCGTCATGCTGGCCGACCACCTGGAATTGCCGGAGGGAGCGCTCAAGTCCGTTGATGCTCTCGTAACCAAGTCCGACGGGGCTCATTTTCTGTGGGCCACCGTTCACTTTGTGCTGAATGGGAAGCCGACGCAACGCAGGGAAGGAACGCTGAGGGCGCAAATGGCGGCAAATCTCCGCCGTGCCAGCAGATCAGGGGAAGTGGCAAAAGCCTAGCAGCCCTGTTCATCCTTGTTTTGCTTCTTTCCGCTCCAGGGGAACGCTGCTAAGCGACTTCCCGCACTCCAGACAAAACCTCTTAGCCCGCGGCGTAATCAGCCCGCAGAACGGGCACATCCTTTGTGATTGCACTTGCTGAGCCTGCGGCCTGAGGGTCGTTAGGACCTTTGCGAAGAAATCGGCGATGAACGCCAACCGTCTGCGGGGCGGAGTGAAATAGGGTTCCATTCGATTCACCTTCGCTCTTTCTCCCCTGAGTTTGCGAACTGTCAGGTCCCTGGTGTAAGCGATCGGGGCAAGTGAGGAGCGCCTTGCCGGCATCTCTGACAGCTAACGATGACAGATCAAAGTTGATGATTCTGTGCAGGATTGCTCACATTGACTCTCACAACTTTCGGGCGGCGGGACAGAATCGGGCCCTCTGCTTTGACAACCAGACTTGAAGTGAGCAATTCAGACCAGCTATTGCTAAAGGTCTCAGCGATCATGATGCTAGAGACGGTGTATCGTGCCGAGAACTCTTGGAGCCTATGATTCGACGACAGTGTCCACAATGTAGTAGCGAACTGGTGCGAGCCAGGCGTACCGATCAGCAAGCCGTTCCCGGGATCGCGGCAGGGGCGTCTCCGGGTTGGCGCTGCAGCGTCTGCGGAGGCGGGTTCACTACGGAGCAGATCCGTGAAAGCAACCGTGCCAGGTCCTCAATGGAACAAGCGCAACGTTACGTTACTCCCCCCGGCAGTTTCTCTAACTCCGTATAGACTATCCAGCCTTCACGCACGGCGAATCTCAGGCAGTGCGTCTGCCTGCGGGCCCTGTCACTTCGCCGCCCCACGCCATGGACGAAATTTCTCTGGTACACTGGCGCGCATGAACGCATCTAGCCGAAGACAGTTCATTGGTCAGTGCGCGGGCGCTGCGGCAGGGGCTTGGCTCTTCCCTGAGTTGGCGCGCGCGGCGGGAAGTTCTGAACCCTCGGTTAAGTTTCCCTCCGCCCCGCGAGAGCGAGTGGCGGTGGCGGCGTATCCCTTTCGCGAATTCATTGTGGGATGGAAGGGGTGGGACGGCAAGACTCCCAGCGCGGTTCCAGCGGCTCAGCAAATGGAACTGAAGGACTTTGCGGCGCATGTGGCCGAGAAGTTCAACGTTCACAAGATCGAACCGTGGAGCCGGATCTTCCCTTCCACCGACCCGAAATATCTGGAGCAGTTCCGCGCGGCCGTTGAGAAGGCTCACTCTGCGGTCGTGGACATCGCAGTGGATGGCGAGTATAGCCAGTATTCGCCGGATGCGGCCGAGCGCGGCCGGGCTGTAGCTTCGAGCAAGGAATGGGTGGACGTAGGCGCGGCCCTCGGCTCGCCGGGCATTCGCACCCACGTGCAGGGAGCTAAGGATTCGAAGCCGGACGTGGGGCGAGCGGCCGACACGCTAGCGCGCGTGGCGGAATATGGGGCGAAAAAGAATGTCGTGGTGAATCTCGAAAATGACGATGCGGTCAGCGAGGATCCATTTTTTCTCGTACAGGTGATTGAGAAGGTCAACAGTCCGTGGCTGCGAGCTTTGCCCGATTTTGGCAATTCGCTCAACACGCATGATGAAGATTTCTCGAATCGCGCCATGGATGCGATGTTCGCGCTTGCCTATGGCATCTGCCACGTGAAGGATGGCGAGGTCGATGAACAGGGCAAGGCCACCCATGTGGACCTGGCGCGGACTTTTGGTATTCTGAAAAAACATGGGTACAAGGGATACTGCTCGATCGAGTACGATGCGCCGGGCGATCCCTACAAGCCGACGGCGGAGTTGGTGGAGAAGACTATGAAGTTCCTTTCGTAAGCGAGGACAACAGATTCCTCGCTTCGCGCGGAATGACAACCGTCGGGCCTCGCGTAATTTCGGGGAATTCGACTGGCAGAGACTATGGCAGGACAAGGTATTCAGCGGCGGGAAGTATTGCGCATTCTGGGGACGGCAGCGGCGGCGGCCCAGTTTCCGGGCTTCAGCAAATGGGGATTCGCCTGCGGCCATATCGGCAATGCCGCCTTGCAGATCAAGCCCGCGGTCTATCGTCCGCAATTCTTCACGGCGGCGGAGTATGCGATGGTCGAGCGACTGGCGGAGGTCATCATTCCCAGCGACGGCACGCCGGGCGCGAAGGAGGCGGGCGTCGCGGAGTTTGTTGATTTTATGGTGGCGAGCGATCCGGAGGTACAGTACGGATTTCGCATGGGACTCGCGTGGCTGAACGCTCATGCCGAGCAGAGGGATGGGAAGCGATTTGTGGAGTTAACGCCGAACCAGCAGACTTCCCTGCTCGAGCCGCTGGGGTTCAAAGACAAGGCGCGTCCGGGCGAGGAGACGGGCCGCCAGTTCTTCCGCATGATGCGCGAGTACACGGTAACGGGTTTCTATACCAGCGAAATTGGATTCAAAGCGCTGGATAATCCGGCGCTGAAGTTCTACGCAGAGTCGCCGGAGTGTCCGCACAAGGACGATCCTGAGCACCGGCACCTTCCGCAGGCAAGTTCTTGAGGATGGTTGGAACGAGTGCAGCAGATTGAGCAGGTCAAAAGCCTGAACCGCAGAGTGCGCTAAGAAAGGCCGCTA
>JADGNP010000007.1 GCA_017883425.1 Candidatus Sulfotelmatobacter sp.
ACCAGAATCTCCAAGTCATGAGCAATCTGGACCTCGACATTGGACAGGGGACGGCCCACCGTGCCCATCTTGTGAGCGCGCGGTGTGTTAATCGCGATGACCGGCGAGGTTTCCGTCAGGCCGTAGCCCTCGTGGATCCGAATGCCAATGCTTGCGTACCACGCCGCCAACTCCTTGCCCAGAGGCGCTCCGCCCGAGACGAATATTTCAACTCTGCCACCCATTCGGGCGCGCACCTGCGAATACACCAGCTTGTGGGCCAGTTTCCAAGCCAGGGATGTCGGCACTTTGCCCGCCAGAATCTTGGGACTATGGGCGCGGCCCACGGACAGAGCCCAGCGGTAGATCGTTCGCTTTGCAAATCCCTTAGCTTTCTGTTCTACCTGGCCGTAAATCTTCTCGTAGACGCGTGGCACCGCAATGAACACCGTGGGCAGCACCTCCAGAAGAACCTGCGGCAACTGTTCGATGAAAGGGCAATAGGCCAGCGTCACTCCGCGATGAAGTAGGGCGATATCAGCATGACGCGCCGTGACGTGCGATAGCGGCAGAAACGAAACGCTCACCTGCCCCGGATGAAGATCAAAACCGTTCAGCGAATTCAATACGTTCGAGGTCAAATTGCCGTGAGTCAGTTGCACTCCCTTTGAGGCGCCCGTGGTTCCCGAGGTGTAGATAATCGATGCCAGATCGTCAGCAGCGATCGCGTGCGCACGGGCGTCCAGTTCCGCATCGCGTCCAGCCGGACCTTTGTGCATCAGGCGCTGCATGTGCACCGCATCAGCGGTTTCCACGGGATCCATCAACACCACCTTTTCGACAGCAGTTTGATCCCTGATGGAGAGGACTTTTTCCAACTGCTTCTCCGTGGAGACGACAACCACTCTCGTCCCGGAATCTCGCAGAATGTACGCCGTTTGCTGAGCGGTCAGCGTCGAGTAGATGGGCACAACCACGACGCCTAACAGGAGCGAGGCAAAATCCGCGACCGCCCACTCCAGCCGATTTTCGCTCAGAATGGCCAGTCGATCTCCCTTGATCAGCCCCCACTGGCTGAGCGCCCGGGCCACGCCAGCCACATCGCGGTATAACTGCTGCGAACTGACGGGAACCCACTGGGATGCCTCGCGAACCAGCATCACGCGATCTTGCCTGCGTTCCACGATGGCAAAGAAAATGTCGTTAAGAGTCTGAGGCTTCATGGACAGATTGCCTGACGTCGCGAACGGAAGATCACTCGCAGTCCCGGATTAACTGAATCGGGAGCCCTGCTCCGCTGTTTCGGTTAGCCCCAGCGCTCGCGTTCGCTACGCGACGATCAACTGCATCAGGGCGTTCTCGTGTTCCGCGGCCAGCCCGGGTTCGAGTACTCTTTCCGGTTCAAGCAGCGAAAAAGTTTTCATAGCTGGAGCCGGTGCAGCCGCGGTCTTTGCCGGCATAGGGGCGGCCGACGCCAGCCGCTGTTTCCTGCGCACTCTCTTCTTTTTATGCGGCGGCCTGATTCCCACCGCGTCCCGCAATTCCTTGAAGCTCGTCATCAGCAAGGTCTCCAGCCGTCGCAGATCGGGGGCTGCATGCACGTCTCCACTGAAACCGAAGTACACCGTTCCGTCGTAGCTCAGGATGGCACAGTTGACGGCCATCTCGCCGCCCACTGGAACATACGGATAACAGCGCACCATCTTGTGGCCCAGCAAATAGAGCGGGAATTGCGGTCCCGGCACGTTCGTGCAGACCATGTTGAAGGGTGTGATGGGCAACTGGCTCACAATTGGTCCCGCCAGCCCCTGCATGGAAGTCGGGAACATCCCGATCAAACCTCCCGCCAAACTGACCAGTTCGGCGGCGTGGACGTGTTTCAGAAACTCCGTTCGCTCATGGACAGCGGCCAGCAACTTTCGCGGCTGCCGAATTTCCAGCGGAATGGTGACGGGAACCAGGGAAATACGGTTCCCCAACTCCGCCGCGCTGCCATCGCCGCGCAGATTGACGGGTACCATGATCCGCAGCAGCTTCCCCTTCACGCGGTCGCCATGCAGTCCACAGTAGCGGCGGATGGTCGCGGTCACGAGAGCGAGAATGACGTCATTGACGCTGGTCCCGGATTTGTGACGGATAGCCTTGACTTCAGCCAGCGGAATCTCAGCGCTGGCGAATTTCTGCGGTCCGCGGTAGATCACGTTAAACCGGAGCCGCTCAGTAAAAGCCGTGATTTCTGGAAGCAGGCCCACAAACTCCTCACTGGCCACGCTTCCGCCGTTCGCAGCCGCGCGCTCCGTCATGCTCAGAAGATCGGTCAGCGCGGAGAGAATCCGTTTCACGAAGTCAGAATAAGATTCCACGAACCCGGCCGTAAGCGAGGTCAATGGGTCGCGCGGCGGCGGAACCCGAAACTTGAGTTTCCGCTTGGGCAGACGCGGCGCTTCGGGACTCGCATCCAGCAGTGCGCTCAAAATGCCAACCCCCGCAATGCCATCGGCCAGACAGTGATGCATACGCAAGATGAGCCCGGTATGATTGCTCTTGAGCCCACGAATAATAGTGATGTCCCACAAAGGGTGCTGCCGGTCCATCACGGTGCTGAAAAGCTTCCCGGCAATCCTTTTCAGCTCTGTCTCGGTTCCATGCTTGAGCGTCACTTCGCGCACGTGACGGCGCAGATCGAACTCCGGATCGTATTCCCAACTGGGAAGGCCGAGACCGAACGGCGAGGGTACGACACGCTTGAGATAACGGGGAAGGAACGGCAGCTTCGACTCGATGAAGTGCACGCAGTCTTCAAACCTAATCTCACCCTCGAAGATGCAAACGCTCGCCACGTTGAGCGGCATGCCTTCCCGTTCGAGATGCAGGAAGACCGTATCACCCCAGGAAAGGCGGTCACTCTGTTGTTGGTTCTGCATCACAACTCTCCTAGTTTCTCGCCCGGCGAGCCCAGCTCAGTTCACGAAAGAAAACCGCCGTGTCAGCTTCACCAGCTTGAGGACTTTGTAGACGTCGACGTTGACGCCGCGTAACACGATCTTGACGTTTTTCTCGTCTGCTATGCAGGCAAGCGCTTCCAGCGCCCGCAGCGCACTCGAATCGATGCGGTGCACGGAAGAACAATCCAAAACGGCTTCGCCTTCCGTGCCGTCCAGCTTTTCCCCGGCCTCTCGCAGGGCTGGAACCACGCGCGTTTCATCAATATTCAGAAACATAGCCATCGTTGCCATACGCTCCGCCATTTCTTTACACAGTTTGAGGCTGAGACGCGCCAGCCCCCTTCGGCAGACCTCGCCCCTCATACGCCTTCCAAAACAGTTCGACCAGCTCAGTCATCAGCGGCATGCGCGGGTTCGACCGCCAGGACGGATCGTCAAATGCAATACTCGCCAGTTCGGGCACCGCCCGCTCAAATTCTTCTTTCGAGATCCCCAGTTCGGCGATCGACCTCGGAAATCCCAGCTGGTCAAGCAACTGTTCCGTCGCCTCGATCAGTTTCTTCACCTTTTCTTCCACCGTATGACCGCCCAGGCCCAGCAAATCCGCCACCGTCGCGTACTTCTTGTGTGCCACATACCCCTGCGTATAGGGCGACGGCATGAACTTGGTGGGAACCGCGGCGTTATACGCAATGACGTGCGGCAGCATGAGCGCGTTGGCGCGGCCGTGCGCGACGCCGAAGCGCGCACCGAAGGCATGGGCCAGCGCGTGACTCACGCCTACCGACGCGTTGGAGAATGCCATCGCCGCGATGCACGCGGCGTTGTGCATCATGCAGCGTGCCTCTTCGTCGCGCGGATGCTCATAGGCGATCGGCAGGTACTTGAACACCAGCCGAATCGCTTGCATGGCGCTGGAGTCGGTGTAGGGTGAAGCGTAATTCGAAACTCCGGCCTCCAGTGCGTGAGTCAAGCAATCAATGCCGGTATCCGCGGTCAGACCCTTCGGCATGGACATGACAAACTGCGGATCCACGATGGCCACATCCGGCGTCAGCGAGTAATCAGCGAGCGTCACCTTGCGCCCACTCTGCTTGTCGGTGAGGACCGCAAATGGGGTGACTTCGCTCCCTGTCCCGCTGGTCGTGGAGACGGCAATCAACCGCGCCCGGTTGACCTTCTCCGTCGGGTATTGCACCACACGCTTGCGCAAGTCCAGAAAAGGTGCCGCCAGATATTCCAGGTCGGCCTCTGGCGATTCGTACTTGAGTTTCATGATCTTCGCCGCGTCGATCACCGACCCTCCACCCAGCGCGATGATCTGGTCCGCCTTGTAGAAATTGAGCGCCTCCACTCCCTGCGCGATGACCTTGACCTCAGGCTCCGCGTCAGGAATCACTTGCACATGAACGTGAGTCTTGGGACAAATGTGGCGCCGGACAATATCCACGTGGCCGATTTGCTCCAGGGCTGGACTGGTCACGATGATGGTCGAGAGCGACGGGAACTGGCGAAGATTCTCTACCGCGTTCATGTTGAAGTAAATCTGATTGGGAACTCGGAACCACATATGGGTTTGTGTCCTCCGAGCCACGCGCTTGATATTGAGGTAATGAAAGATGTTTACGTTATCGGTCGTGCTGTTGCCCCCGCCGGTTCCACATCCGAAGGAGAACGTGGGCACCAGGTCGTTGTACACAGCGCCCAGCGCACCGACCGATCCCGGAGAATTTACGATGATCCGCCCCGCGTTGATGACCTCGCCGAACTTGCGGATAACCTCGTCGTTGCGCGAGAACACGACTGCGGTATGTCCCAAGCCTCCGGCATGGTTCACGTCCACACACACCCTGAGTGCTTCAGCGACGGACTTCGCCCGATACACGGCGAGCACCGGGAACAACTTCTCGACGGACAGGGGATGTTCGCGGCCCACCCCTTGAATCGGCGCAATCAGAAGCTTGGTGTTGGGCTTCACGGAGAGACCCACAAGGCGGGCGATGTCGGTGGCCTTCTGGCCGACAGCCATCGGCTGCATGAATCCCGTCTGCGGATCAATCACCGTGCGCTCCAGTATCTTGGTCTCTTTCTCGTTGCAGATGTGCGCGCCCAGGTCCGCGAATTTCGTCAGCACGAGGTCATAAATCTCGTCGTCAATGACCAGCGTCTGCTCCGAAGCGCAAATGGTTCCGTTGTCAAAAGTCTTGGAGACAATAATGTCCACCACGGCCGTATTCAGATCCGCAGTTTTCTCCAGGTAGACGGGCGTATTCCCTGCCCCTACACCCAAAGCCGGTTTGCCGGAACTGTAAGCGGCTTTGACCATACCCGGCCCACCGGTGGCATCAATCAGGCCTACGTCTTTATGCCGCATGACGCAGGCGTTGTCCTGCAGCGTAGGCGAGTCCAGGCAGGTAAGAACTCCTTCGGGCGCCCCATGTTTCACCGCGGTCTCATACATGATCCTTACGGCCTCGGAGCAACAATGCCAGGCCTTCGGGTGCGGACTGAAAATGACCGCGTTCCGCGTCTTGATGGCCATGATGCATTTGAACAGCACCGTGGAAGTTGGATTCGTAATCGGGGTGAGCGAGAAGATAACCCCGATCGGTTCAGCCATCTCCACCAGGTTGCGCTCGGGAAACTCGCGAATGATGCCAACGGTGCGTTTGTCCTTGACATAGTTGTAGACGAACTCGGTGGCCACCATGTTCTTTAAGACCTTGTCTTCCATCACCCCAAGCTTGGTTTCCTCCACCGCCAGGCGGGCGAGATATTGAGCTTGTTCCAGTCCCGCCAGGACCATCGCCTTAACAATGCGATCGACGTCCTCTTGCGTGAACTGCGTAAACACAGCGGCAGCGGTTTTGGCTTGATTGACCAGCCCTTCGAGGTAGGCGATCCGTTCGGCGCTGAGGCCCTCTACGGCCAGCGGAATTTGAACTCGCTCCTGCACTGCTTCACTCGCGATCATCGCTACCTCCCTCGGATTTTGCGGCGAACCGTCACTTGTGCGAGCGTGTCGGCTAAAACCTCGAGCATTCGGCTAAGTTCCGCATCGGAACTTGCCCCTTCGTCACGCCCGCACGATTTTCCCGATTGCTCCGGACACCGAGCCATCGTGCTATTCGCGCAAGGTGTGAGAGAAACGTGGAGGTAACGGCTCTCTGGGATCCGGCCGGCACTATAGTTCAGCCTCGTTCCCAAAGTAGAACTCCAAGGGTGGGGTTGGTCTACAACTCCTGTCACGTGGCGGTGTGACGAACATCACACCCTTTTTCACAGGGCAGGGGAACAGCGGCCGCGGAAGGGGTCCCGGGGCCTTTCGCCACACCGTCATGCAAGGGAGTGGGTGGCTGGGGCACTGGCAGCCGCGTCTTTCCACGCCGTCTCAGTCGCGGGAGCAATGAAACTCATCGCCCGCTCGGCCAGCGCGGTGATGGTCAGGCTTGGGTTGACACCGAGGTTTGCCGCCACCACGGACCCGTCGCAGATGTACATATTGCGATAGCCAAAGACGCGGTGGCGATCGTCCACCACACCGTGCTCCGGTGAACCGGCGATGACGCAACCTCCGATACAGTGGGCCGTGCCGGGGATATCGAACAGTATCTCGGGAAGCATGCTCATGGCAGTGCCTCCCGCGACTTTCGCGAATTCTCGGGCAAAGTCGTTGGCCTTTGGAATGTAGGTGGGGACCTTATCACCGCGGCTGACCAGCATCTTAGAGAACGGCCAGAACCAGGGACGCTGCCATTGCATCTCGATATGTCCCTCGAGCGCTTGCATGCAGAGGAGAACCGTGAACTCTCGCGCCCAGCCCCAAGGCCGAAACAGGCTCAGAGTCTTGACCGGGTGAAGCAGCACAGAGCTCAGGACATTTTTTAACCAGAGCCCGATGCGCAGGAAACCGGGGCGGCCATCGGTCAGCATCGTCGTTAGCAGACCCATGGTATCGGAGCCGCTGGGATAGCGCACCGCCTCAATATGTGTATGTTCGTCGATGTAGATGCCGGAGCCGATGGCAATGCCTTGCGACAAATCCTCGGCGCACTGGGGTATTCGCGCCCCGATGAGCGATTCGGAATTCGTGCGTACATGTTTGCCCAGGCGGCTACTGATGCCGGGCAACGATCCATTGTCTTTGAGTCGGAAGAGCAGTTCCATCGTACCCAGCGGCGACGCAGAGAAGACCACGCCGCGGCAGGTGATCTTCCGCTCTTGCGGTGAAATCCACGCCGTGGAGTTCACCGTGTGAATTTCGTACCCCGCACCGCCATCCTTTGCGCCGGCCAGCGCTTTAACGTTGACTACCTTCGTTTCCGGAAAGACTACGGCCCCGTATCTTTCCGCCAGGTACAGGTAGTTGAGATCAAGCGTATTCTTCGCGCCGTACCGGCATCCCATCATGCAACCACCGCAGCCGATGCATGTGCTTCGCGGCGGACCTTCTCCACCGAAGAACGGATCGGGGAAAGTCGTGTTGGCCGGCTCACCATCGGCAGCCTGAAAGATGCCTACACGAGTGCGGTAGAAGGTATGGCCGGAACCGGCGGCTTCCCCGGTTTTTTTCAGGAGTTGATCGGCAGCTCCGAGGATATTGTTTTGCGTTACGCCTAGCATGCGCGACGCGGTCTGATAGTGGCGAGCCATCTCCGCGTTCCAGTTAGCCAACCCAGCCCATGACCCGGATTGCCAGACTTTGTCCGGCGGAGAGAGCAGAGTGCCGGCATAGGTGATCGATCCGCCACCCACGGCACAGCCGTGGAAGATGGTGGCATGACGGAAGAAACGCATGTTGAAGAAGCCGTGCAGACCGAGTTTTGGGCGCCAGAACCAGCGATGAATGGACCAACTCGTGCGCGGGAAAGAGAGGGGCGCCCAGCGGCGCCCCATCTCGATCACGGCAACCCGATACCCCTTCTCCACCAGCCGAAGGGCAGAAACACTGCCCCCGAAGCCGGACCCGATTACGATGAAGTCGAAATCGAAATCGAACTTGGGGCTACGGGCTGCCATACAGCACCATCCTCGCGGTCCGGTTAGACGCGCGAAGTTATGCGACCAGGTACTTCCCGGTTTCGATGACTTTCTGAGCAATGGCCTGCCGCAGCGCCACCGTGTTGAATGGTTCGTACTTGCACAGCCGGCGCAGAATTGCCAGTTGCGAACGCAGCATGTCGCCCTCGCCGCACGCGGCAATGACCATTCTCGCCGCGCTTTCGATTTTCTCCATTGCCCCTGACATGTAGACCCGGGTCATGGCAATGGCATGACCAGCGCCCGCTTCACCGTTTCGCGCGGCCAGTTTCTGCGCGCGCAGTACGGCGGACTCCATGGCATAGGTTTCGATCGTCATGTTGGCGATTGCACCCATGATCTCCTGTTGATCCTGGATCGCTTGCATGTATTTCTGGGTGGCGATGCCCGCCGCGAATAGGCCGATCTTCTTAGCCGTCGCGACCAGTTTCCGCTCTTGGACCAGAGGCCCTTCCCCGCCCTCCTCGGCCGTTCCAGACAGCACCTCATCCATCAGCTTCTTGATCGCTGCCATCAATGGCAGTTGCCCAGACATGGCCCGTTTCAGCAGAAACCCGGTGATGACCAGCCGGTTGATTTCGTTCGTGCCTTCGAAGATCCGATTCACGCGGACATCCCGGTAGTTACGTTCTGCAGGATATTCCTCCACGAACCCGTATCCCCCGTGGATTTGCACTGATTCGTCGACGACATAGTCGATGAACTCCGATCCCCACACCTTGAGGATCGAACACTCGACGGCATATTCGTCGATCACTTTGCGCACCTGCGCCATGTCGTCGTGCCCTTCACCGAGTTGTTCAATGGCCGCATCCATCATGCCGACGGTGCGATACGCCATGGCTTCGCCGGTGAAAATGCCCGCCGCCATGTTGGCCAGCTTCTCGCGAATCAAGCCGAAATCCGCGATCACCTTCCCGAACGCCTTGCGTTGCTTGGCGTACGCGATGGCTCCCTCGATGCAGTTGCGGGCCGAGCCGACACATGCTGCACCCAGTTTGAACCGCCCTACATTCAAAACATTGAAAGCAATATGGTGCCCTTTGCCGATCTCGCCGAGGACATTCTCCGCCGGAACCTGGCAGTCGTTGAGGATCAGCGGACAAGTGGAAGAGCCGCGGATCCCCATCTTGTGTTCCTCTGCGCCCACCGCAAAGCCCGGGAAACCGCGCTCCACAATAAAAGCGGTGAACTTGTCTCCGGCCACTTTGGCAAACACGATGAACAGGCCGGCGAACCCTGCATTGGTGATCCACATCTTTTCGCCGTTCAGAAGGTAGTGCTTGCCATCGGCGGAGAGCTTGGCTTGAGTGCGGCAATTCAAGGCGTCCGACCCGGACGACGACTCCGAAAGCGCGTACGCCCCGATGGTTTCCCCGCTGGCCAGTCCGGGCAGATATTTCCTCTTTTGCTCTTCCGTGCCGAAGTAAACGATGGGGAGCGTACCAATGCAGGTGTGAGCACCCCAAGTCGTGCTGAAGCCGCCGTACTTCGCCAGACGATCGGCGATGATGGCGGAGGTGACCTTGTCCATCTGCAGGCCGCCGTACTGTTCGGGAACATCCACTCCGCTCAACCCGAGTTCTCCCGCCTTCCTCACCAGTTCGCGGGTAATGGCGAAGTCTTTGTGCTCCATCTTCTCAATATTGGGAACGATCTCCTTGTTCGCAAACTCTTCCGCTGTCTGCGCAATGAGCAAGTGCTGATCGCTGAAATCTTCTGGAGTGAAAACCTCCTCCGGCGCGCGCTCTTCGATCAGAAAGCTCCCGCCGCGGATCTTGCTAGCCGGTACTGCGGTAACCGTAGCCATATTCCATCTCCCTCAATAGATTGATTCGTGCGTTTTGGGTCAGCTCAGGAGTCGGCGGAATCGTCACGGGATTCAGCAGCCTCGCGCCACCGAGGCTCGCCTTCCCGAGATCAAGCGAAATGGCGTCCCCGGGCGAATGTATTTCTTTCGCCCGAAGACGCATGAGTATTGATAAGAACCACCGTTAACCTTGCGGCAGATCAAAGCACGTCGAGCCCAGCCGATCTAGCGCTCGCGTTCCGCCGTTTCCCAGTCCTTCAGGCCGCTGCTGCCTTCGCCTTCTTCACCGGCTTCCGGGTATGACGCACTGCCTTCGCCGTAGTCTTCGCTCCGTTCAGGGGCTTCACCATCACATCCATCAGGGCCTTCTGGGCATCGACGTAGCTCTTCACCGCCTCCCGCGTGAGCTCACTCACGGGAAGAAACGGGAACGGCTTCAGGAGGTCCAGCGCCTTGCCTGCAGTTTTCACGCCGGTATTCATCTGGCGTCCCGCGACGTCAACCAGCCGCTTCTGCGCTTCCAGGAATGAGTCCGTGGCCTTGCGCGCCACTTCCGTCAACTCGGTCGGCTTGAGTTTCTTTCCGGCGCCGTCGCTATGTTTGTGGCCAGTGGCTTTGGCGGTCTCCTCAGCGAGTACGTCCATGAAGCGCTTCTGCGCCTTAACGAAGTTCTCCATGCCCTCGCGCGCCAGATCCACCACGTGCTCCGGCTGGTACGGCTTGCCGGCCTTGGCGGACTCCACCCAGCTATGCGTTTGCTTGCTGGCGATCTTCAGATACTCTTCCTGCATCTGGATGAAAGTCTCCACGCTGCGCCGCAGCAGATCGGTCATCGCATGCGCCGCGGGCCAGTCTCCCATCCGTTCTTTCACGCCCGTCAACAGGATTTCGTTCTGTTGTTTGCCCAGTTCGAGTAGAACCTTCTGTCCTTCCAGAAAGTTCGTCATGCCATCCTCTGCAATCTCGCCGAGAATGGCGGTAGGAGAATGACGCGGGTCTGATAGTTGCTGCCGTACGGCATGCATCACGCTGGCATTCTGCCGCATGGCCAGATCGATGAGGATCCGTTGTGTCGCGAATAACGTTTGCGCCCCTTGCTGCGCCCAACCCGAAAGCAGAGAAAGCGTCGACGACTCTTTCGGATGAGTAGATTCATGCTTGGTTGCCGCTGCCATAAAGTACCTCCGATTGCTGCATTGCAGCATCAACTAAACTATACGAAGAGAAGGGCCTTGTGTCAAGATATTCCTGCAGCCTTGTGCATGGCAGCATGGATCGGAAAATGAAACCCTCTGTGATCCTCATCAAGAAGTACGGCAATCGCCGGTTGTACGACACCACCAGCAGCCGTTACGTGAACCTCGAAGATCTGGCCGCGCACATTCGTGCGGACAGGGACGTGCGGGTAGTCGATGCCAAGACCGGTCAGGACCTGACCCGCGTCGTCTTGACGCAGATCATCACGGAAGACGCCAAGGATAAGCCCACGGGACTACCGCTCGAGTTGCTGCGGCAATTGATCATCGCCTCCGATGAAGTGCGGCAGGAGTTCCTGATGTGGTATCTGAAGTCCGCGTTCGACACCTATCAGAAGCTACAAGACACAGTGCAGAACCGGCTGAGCGAAGTCCAGTCCATTTTATCGCCCCTGGACCTGATGAAACGGTTCCTGGGGACGACCGCGTCCTCGTCGCCGGGAGCGGGAGCGGGCGCAGACTCCGAAGTCGAGGCGCTGCGCAAGCGGGTGGCGGAACTCGAGGGTCGCGGGGGAAAGCCTGGGCGCGGGAAACGACGCTCGGCCAAGAAGCGCTAAAACGTCACCCTTTCCAAACTAATATTTCGAGCCCGATCCGTCCGGAAATGTTTCTTGAACCGGCAAGAACCACGCGGTATAATTTTGCAGTGCAGCATTTGCCTTCTTCGCGCGGCGACGCGGAAGAAGGGCAGACCCAGGGACGAACTTGCGGCGTAAAGAACAAAAAGCAGCAGCGCGTCCTGCCAGGGCCAAGCGGCGCAAGACTACTCCGCGGCCCTATCCCAAAGCCAATAGTTCGAGTGTTTGGACCGAAGCGCTCTTCGGCGCCGAGATTCTCCTGCTGCACGCGACGCCGGTGTACTACGGCTTGGGCGTGCCGCGCGGGGATGGTTCCGCCGTCGTCATCATTCCCGGTTTTCTCGGCACCGATTTCTACCTTACCGAGCTTTACGCCTGGCTCCGGCGAATTGGATACCGGCCCTATTTTTCCGGCATCGGCATCAACGCAGAATGTCCGAACCTGCTCATCCAGCGCCGTCTGAGCCAGACGATCGAAAAAGCATTGGCTGAGACCGGACGCAAGATTCATCTGATCGGTCATAGCCTTGGAGGAGTGATCGCCCGCTCCGTGGCCGGCGATCGGCCGAAAGACGTGGCTTCTGTGATCACGCTGGCTGCTCCCATCCGCGGCACGGTTGCGCATCGAGCCGTGCTCCGCGCCGCCGAAGCCGTTCGTCTCCGCATTCTCGAGGAACACGGCCGCGGAGTCCTGCCCGATTGCTATACCGGACACTGCACCTGCAATTTTATAGACTCCCTTCGCCGCAAGGTTTCCAAACCGATGGTCGAGACCGCGATTTACACGCGGCAGGACGGGATCGTGGACTGGCGCTATTGCATGACTATGGACCCTGAAAAGGACGTGGAGGTTCCGGGCACTCACATCGGCATGGCCTTCAATCCGGCGGCCTATACCGTTGTGGCCGAGCGCCTGGCCAGAGCGCAATCGCCCGAGTAGTTCAGCCAACCATCTCCAACACCGCTCCTGTGGCCGTTTCTAGTCTCTCGCCCAGATCCGCACTCTGTATGAGAAGCGACGCTGACGCGAGACTGTTGTTCACCACCTCGAAGCTGCCGGTGCAATCGGTCTTTATATAAAGAAGACGATGCACACTCGGACCGCGTCCGTCGATCGCCACTTCCAGCCGTAATCCATTGCGCGCGGCACAGCGAAAATTCCATTGCAGGGTTTCGCGGCTGACACCGCTTTCCTGCAAACTGCGGAACCCATGCTTCTGGCCGTCGTGCCAGAGCACCGCTTTGCGGAAGACCAGCCCAAAGGGCATCTCGTAGATCAAGGCTTCCAATGTGCTTGCTGGCCGGCCGGTTCGAGGAAAATACGCGTGCGTCCACGTCCAGAAGTTGCGATGCCTGTACCCGCAGTTGTGTCCCTGCACTCCGAACCCAACAGGGTCTCCTGCAAAGCTCCGGCCATCCAGCGTGATCTGCCCGGAAAAAAGCGCGTCGGAGTGCGGCGTGCGCGAGAAACCAATCCAGCCTTTATTGCTCAGCGTCACGCGGAACGTAGAACGATAGCGCAGGTTCCAGGACATCGCGTGTCCGTCCACTTCCAACGATCCTCTGCAAGAATCTTCTTCAATGGCGTTGTCGCCAATTCGAAAGTGAAACGGACTCTGCCCTCTGCGGCTGATGTCCAATCCCTCCAGCGGAAATCCCCGGATGAAGCTCTGCGGCTTCCCGCCTGCTGGAAACCACGTGGCCCACACTTGCACGGGCATCCCCTGGGGGTTTCCGGCACAGCCGCCTCGTCCGGGATTCATCAGCAAATACCGGAACCACCACGCTCCGCTGCCGTCCGCCAATCCCACACGGAGAAACCAGACCTCATAACGGCGCTCGACGGATAATCCGGAAAATACTTCGTTGAGAGTGGCCAAGGCGTTCCCGCTCCGGACAACCCTAGACTATCTCACAAAACTTCTGAAGATCCGGTGATGCCGGTCACTGCGCATCCTGTATGCGGCAGAGCATAGTGGGAACGGTCACTTCACCCCTATGCTGGATCCGTCCGCCATCGCAGCGAGCTTTCGCCTGCTCGCGCCCGACCAGTTGCGCACCGCCCTCGAGAATTTTCTACCCCAGGGCGCCACACCAGCCGAAAGAATCAGGGCCATCGAAGCAGGCCTACGAAGCCCGACCGGTCAGTCCGTTCGGGAGGCGATGGCACGATGGATCGTTGACGAGAGCGTACGGGTCGATGCGCTGGTTCCAGAAGCCTATAAGCAGTGGCGTCCGCCGGTGCGGGACGCCATGATGTTCGTGGTGACGCGCCTCTCCCCCGCGCGCCTGGCTCCAAAACTCCTGGAGCAGATCGAGCTTCCGGCCAAAACGCCGCCCGAAGTTCGTTTGCTGCGGCTCATCGCGAAAGTGCCTGGCCTGCAGAAACTGGGCCAGGTCATTGCGCGAAACCAGCATCTCCACCCTGCTCTGCGCAACGCGCTCGCCAAGCTGGAAAACGGAATTCGCGACGTCCAGCCGGAAGATATCCGCTCTATCGTCCAAAGGGGGCTAGGGCCGCGGATCAAGACCTTCGCCATAGAAATCGCACCCAGGATACTCAAGGAGGCCAGCGTCAGTGCGGTCGTCCGCTTCACCTGGCGAAATCCTGACACCGGGCGGCGCGAGCGCGGCGTTTTCAAAGTCCTGAAACCTCACATCCCCGAATACTTCGCCGAAGACATGGACTACCTTCAAGGACTGGCCCACTACTTCGGAGAAAGGCACCACACTTATGGATTTGGGGCTCACTTGATCCCCGATACGTTTCGCAAAGTCCAGCGCTTGCTCCGGCACGAGGTCAACTTCTCCCGCGAACAAAAGACGCTGATCGAGGCAGGGGAGCTCTATCGCTCCTTCGCTGGAGTTCGCATCCCGCGCGTGATTCAACCTTTGTGCACGCCCACGATCACAGCGCTTACGGAAGAACGAGGAATCAAAGTGACCAGCGCCGCCGCCCGCTTGCCTGCCGCGGGTCGTCGCGAAGTGGCCGAGCAACTGCTGGAAGCTCTGGTAGCGGTGCCGCTTTTTTCCTCAGCGCAAGATGCGATCTTTCACGGCGATCCCCATGCCGGCAACTTGCTTTACGACAACCAGACCGGCGAACTCGTCATCCTCGATTGGGCTCTGCGGGAACGGCTGAGCGGCGAGCAGCGCCGTCATCTCGCGCTCTTATTCCTGATGGTCAGCTTGCGCGATCCCGTAGGCACTTCCAACGAAGTCGTGGCGCTCAGTCAACAGCGCATCCGAATGACTTCGCCCCGGGGCCGGAAGGTTCGTGAGTCCGTGGCCAAATTCCTCGACCAGCTGCCGGCGTCCCGCATGCCCAGCGGAGCTGACGCCATGCGACTCCTGGAGCGGATCGCGATCGAGGGTGTCAAGTTCCCCAGTTCCTTGATCATGTTGTCCAAGGTGATGTTCACGCTGGAGGGGATACTGGGGGACATCGTGGGCTCGGACACGGAGATGGGCTTTACCCTCGCGCGCCACGTCGCCCAGCATTGGCTTGCCAATCGCTCTGCGTTCCGATCTCCACTCATGACCCGCGACTGGCTCGCGCTGCAGTGCAGTGCGCTGCTGTACACGAGCCGAGTGTGGCTGCTGTTGGAGCAGTCGATGCTGAACCGCTTGCCGGTGCCGAAATCGGCAGCAGCACTTGCGACCACGGAAATGGAAGGGCGGTCGCCCTAAATGGAAGGCCGCCCGCTACAAAACCAAACTTGCTGGCTTAAGCCGATACAGTTTCTCTCCGATGCGTTTTGCGGGCGTGCCCGTGCTTGGCCCGAGCGACGCGCTTCTTGCCTGGCTTGACGAGCGATCCAATCAATGACGTTTCAGCGTTGAAGAAGTTCTTCACGCCGTCGCCAGTGAGGTTCGCCATCGGTAGCAGACGGGCAGGCGACATCAGTTTCAGGGATCGGGCGGCGGCGTCGAGGTTCACATTCATCTGTTGACCCATGACGTCGAGCAGTCTCTTCTGCGCCTCGATAAAAGCGTTCCCGGCTTCGCGCGCTAGTTCCGCCAGTTCGGTCTTTTTCGTAGGCTTGCCGTCGTGCGGCTTCCTGCGTCCGGTCGCCATCGCGGCCTCCTGCGCCACAACGTCGAGGAACTTCTTCTGCGCGTGAGTGAAGGCCTCCACTCCCTCGCGGGCAAAATCCACCAGATGCGCCGCGCGATCGCCCTTCCCCGCTTGCTCTGACTCCAGCCACTGGAGTGTCTGCTTGCTGGTGGTTGTCAGCAATTCTTGCTGCATTCCGATGAACGTATCAAGACTGCGCTGTGCAAGATCTGTCATGGCAACGGCTGGGATGAACCCGCCGATCCGTTCTTTGACTCCGTTGAAGATGATGTCGTTCTCTTGTTGCACCAGGTTGAGAAAAGCTCGCTGTGCTTCCACGAGACTCGAGGTTCCCTCGACGGCCAGTTCGGTCAGAATCGCCAGAGGGGAGTTCTCGTCGTGGGGCTTGCTGTGGGTTGCCATTGAGTGCCTCCAATTGCTGCATTGCAGCATTACCAATACTGTAGTATTCACGCGGCTTGCAGTCAATAGGTACCACGACTGTATTGCGTCGCGTCACTGCGAACTGTGATTGCCGTCACTGGAATAAATCGGGCGCGAAAGCAACCTGTTTTGTTCGGAATTCGTCTGATCTGCTTTCTTTGGAACGATGCGATGAACAAACTCCCTGAAGTCGAAACTGCGAAGACATTAATGAACGAAGCGATGGCTTGGTCAGTCATGAGGTGGCTGCGCGAAAAGAAAAGAGTGCGTAAGGCCGCCGACCAGGCGAATGCCGCCCTTGATCAATCGAGCCAAGCCGTTCGAGAGCGCTGGCCGGATCGTATAAGGGCGGCTTACGAAGCGCTAGTCGCGCCAGCGGCCGGAGCCCCGAGCGCGCCGCGCCCACAGAAAACGCCGCTGCCAGCGATTGACCCGGAGGCAACGCTCATCGCCAGTAAGAGCAAGGAAATCGATGACGAAGCCTACCGCGCCAGAATGGACGCCGAAGAAGCTTTCGACCAAGCCGAGAAACAACTGAGCACCCGCCTCGCGCGGGAAGGCTGTCAGAAAGCGATTCACTCCTGGGACCTGCACGAAAAGGCAATTCGCAAAGCGGAGGGCCTCATTCGCCCGAAGTGACGAACCCAGGCAGGAGTCCCTGGTAGATCGCCATTCCAACCACCGCATCCACGCCGATGGCGTGCAATTCGTCGATCTCTCTTTGAGCCCGAATTCCGCCCGCCGCAATGAGTTGCCTCGCCGTGGCCTCTCGCAACGGACGGATCACATCCTGCGGAAATCCTCGCAACAAGCCTTCCGTCTCCACGTGCGTGTAGAGAAACGCGCCGCACCAAGGCTCAAGCGCCTGCACCATCTGCAGCGGGCTGACGTTGGTCACCTTTCTCCATCCCTGGATGGCCACTCGACCGCCAATCGCATCGAGAGCGAACACCAGCCGGCTGGCCCCGACCGCGCTGGCCATCCTTTTTGCAAAGTCCTGATCCAGTTCGTCCTCAGCGAACAGCGCCGATCCGAGGATGACCCTTTGAGCTCCCGCCGCCAGTGCAGCCTGAGCAGCCTCCACCGAGCGGATGCCCCCACCCACCTGGCATGGCAGTTGGCCAGCCAATTCCCGTACCAGTTCGACGTTGTTCCCTGTGCCAATGGCGGCATCGAGATCGATCAACTGTACCAGTGAGTACTTCGAGAAGCGCGCCACCCACACCCCGAAGTCATCAAACTCCAGAGCCTTCTTCCGACCCTGAACCAACTGGACGATCTTGCCGCCCATCAAATCGATCGACGGGATCAGCATGGCCACCTCACTGGAATCCCCTGAGAGCCGAGTTGTTGCTTGAGGTCCGCGAGCCGGCTGAAACCGTAGTGAAAGATCGACGCCGCCAGCGCGGCATCGGCGTGGCCCTCGCGGAATACTTCGACAAAATGCTGTGCGCCGCCCGCGCCGCCAGAAGCAATGACCGGAATCCGCACGGAGTCGGCCACGGCTCGCGTCAGATCGCATTCGAAGCCCGAGCCCGTGCCGTCGCGGTCCATCGACGTCAGCAGGATTTCGCCGGCGCCTCGCGCCTCCGCTTCCCGCGCCCAGGCAACGGCGTCGCGCCCGGTTCCCGCTCGCCCCCCATGCCTGAACGCTTCCCAGTGCGATATGCCCTCGCAGCGCTTGGCGTCAATGGCCACAACCACTGCCTGCGAACCAAAACGTTCTGCGATCCGCGTGATCAAAGTCGGATCCGCAAGAGCCGCGGAATTGATGCTGATCTTATCCGCGCCAGCCGCAAAGACCGCAGCCGCGTCCTCCCGCGTGCAAATGCCGCCCCCCACCGTGAAAGGAATAAACAACTGACCCGCGGCCCGGCGCACGGTATCGAGCAGCGTGGCTCGCCGTTCGTGCGCTGCCGAAATATCCAGGAGCACGATTTCGTCCGCTCCCGACGCGCTATGCGCCTTCGCCAGTTCGGCCGGGTCGCCCGCATCGCGCAGATTCTCAAACTGCACGCCCTTGACGACGCGGCCGCCGTCCACGTCCAGGCAAGCGATGATGCGTTTCGTCAGCATGTTAGAGCGCACAAAAATTGCCCAGCAACTTCAACCCAATCTCCCCGGATTTTTCGGGATGAAACTGCACGCCAAACAGATGATCGCATTCCACCGCCGCCGAAAACCGCCCGCCATACTCGCAACACGCCACCGTCGTCTCGGTCAGCGGCGCACGAAAGGAATGCGTGAAATACACAAACGACGACGACGGCACGCCGCGCAACAGCCGTGACGAAGCGTCAACCTCAAGCTGGTTCCACCCCACATGCGGCGACTTCACGCTTGCAGGAAAGCGTTCGCATTCGCCGTCCAACACGCCTATTCCGCATGTCTCCGGTGATTCCTGGCTCCGCTCAAACATCCACTGCATACCGACGCAGATACCGAGGAACGGAATCCCACGGCCGATGGCATCCGCAATAGCATCCTGCAAACCCGTGCGCGCGAGTGCCGCCGTCGAGGCAAAGTGACCCACGCCGGGAAGTACAATCTTCGTAGCTCTTGCCACCTGCTCAGGATCGGAAGTAATGGCGCAATCCTGCCCCAGCCAGTCCAGCGCCTTCTTCACCGAAACCAGATTCCCGGCGCCGTAATCCACGATCGCGATCATCACAGCACTCCCTTGGTGCTGGGCAAAAGCCGCGCCATGCGCTGGTCACGCCAACAAGCCGCACGTAGCGCCCGCGCAAAGGCTTTGAATAGCGCCTCAATCTTGTGATGGCTCGATCGCCCATAAAGCACTCGCGCATGAACATTGGCCCGCGCGCCCCGGGCAAAACCCTCGAAGAAGTCATGGACAAGTTCCGACTGCAGGTCGCCCACCATTCGCGTGCGCACCTTGGTGTCCACCACGGCGGCGGTGCGTCCGCAGAAATCCACGGCGGCCATTCCCATGGTCTCGTCCATCGGCATCAGAAAGTATCCCGCTCGGAGAATGCCGCGCTTGCTGCCCAGCGCTTTATCAAACGCCTGCCCGAGGACGATCCCAACATCCTCCACCGTATGATGCTGGTCCACGTCGAGATCGCCGCGGGCCATCAGCTTCAGATCGAACCCTCCGTGATGCGCGAACAATTCCAGCATGTGATCAAAGAACCGGATGCCGGTGGACACCTGGTACCGACCGCGCCCCTCAATGGTGAGGGAGATCTGAATCTGCGTCTCTTTACTGACCCGCTTGATGCTGCCTTTTCTCATGGCCGGGACGCTCCTTGCGCAATACCAAGCTCTTCGAGCGCTTCCTGGAGCGCCGTGAGCAAACGATCGGCATGCGCGCGCGGCCCAAGCGTGATGCGCACACATCCCTCGCACCCGTGATCACCCGAGCGGTCGCGAACCAGAATGCCCCGCCGCCTCATATGCTCGACAAAGGATGCCGCCGCACCCACACGCGCGAGCACGAAGTTTCCCTGGCTGGGCCAGAACCGAATTCCGCTGGCTTCGAGCGCTCGCTCCAGCCGTGCTCGTGACTCGCGAACCTCGCTCACGTACCGCTGAATGTAATCTTGATCATTGAGTGCCTCCGGCAGGCAAGCGAGCGCCACCGCGTTCACGTTGTAGGGCGAACTCACCCGCCGCACTGCGCGCATTTGATCCGCATCGCCAACCAGCGCACCGATGCGCAGCCCAGCCAGCCCGTACGCCTTGGAAAACGTGCGCGCCACAAACAGGTTTGGGAACTCAGGTCGCCTAGGCAGCATGCTTTGCCCGTAGAACTCAAAGTACGCCTCGTCCACGAGCAACGCCGCAGACGGCGCTGCACGCGCGATTCGCAACAGATCTTCCCGAGGCGCAACCGTTCCCGTGGGATTGTTCGGGTTTGCGATGGCGATCAGGCGCGTTCGCGGCGTTATGCGGTTGCACAGATCATTGCCGGGAAAAACAAAGTCCTTGCCCGAGGGAACGCTGATGACGTCCGCGCCCTTCGCCATCATATAAATGCGGTACATGGAATACGTTGGAACTACGATCAATGCTTCGTCGCCGGGCTCAAGGTAGGTCTCACAGAGCAAATGGATCGCTTCGTCCACTCCATTCGTCAACAACAGTTCCGGCGGCGCGATCCCCAGCAGGCCAGCCACCGTCGTTTCCACAGGATCGCGCTCGGGATAGCGCGCGAGTTGTTCCGGACCCAACTGCCGCAGCCGTTCGAGCACGCGCGGCGAGCACCCCACGGTATTTTCGTTGAAATCCAGACGCAGCCCATCGCGCCCCGCCAGCGGAGGGTGATACGAAGGCAGCGTGCGCACCGCTTCCCGTGGACTAAGCATGTTCACACCTCACGCGGACAGAATGCGCGTGCGCGGGAAGTCCTTCCGCCTCGGCTAGACATTCGATCGCCGGTGCAATCCGCCTCAGCCCCTTCGCAGAAAGCCGCTGCACGGCAATGACCTTCACAAAATCCGCCACGCTCAGACCTCCTCGAAATCGAGCCTGCCCCGAAGTCGGCAACACATGGTTGGGCCCGGAAGCGTAATCGCCCGCTGCCTGCGCCGAGTAATCCCCTACGAAGATCGAGCCGGCATTCTGGATTAACGGCAAGTCTTCCTCCGCGACGGTGATGTGTTCCGGCGCAAGCCGGTTGGCCCACTTCCGCGCTTGGTCGCGCGACGCAGCAACGAGAATTGCGCCGCGCGCTCGCAAGGATACATGGGCAGTCGTATTTTCTTTCGCGAACTGCATCATGCTCACCCTCACCAACCGCGACAACTCACGCGACGTCGTGATAAACACGGCCAGCGCCTCAGGATCATGCTCGGCCTGCGCGACCAAATCCGCAGCTATGAATTCCGGAACGCCCGAGTCGCTCAGAACGACGGCTTCTGTAGGCCCGGCGAGAAAATCAATCGCGCAATCGAAGGAGACCAGCTTCTTCGCAACCGTGACATAGGCATTCCCAGGCCCCACAATCTTATCCACCCGCGGAATACTCTCGGTCCCGTACGCCAACGCCGCGATCGCCTGCGCCCCTCCCACGCGATAGAACTCGCGCACACCCAGCATCGCGGCCGCAGCCAACACCTCCGCCGACGGCTTGGGCGACACCACGCGTATGCTCTTCACGCCCGCGACCTGCGCGGGAATCACCGTCATCAGCAAGGTGGAAATCAGCGGATAGCGCCCGCTCGGCACATAACAGCCTACGGACTCCAGAGGACGCACCAATTCCCCGACAGCGATTCCGCCGCGAGTCCGCATCCAGTTACCGGGCTTCTGCCACTCGCAGAAACGGCGAATGTTCCGCGCCGCCTGACGCAGAGACTTGCACAACGACGGAGCAAGCATTCGCCACGCCGCCGCCATTTCTTCCTCAGACACCCGCAGGGACTGTTTCGCAGCCAGCCCATCCCACCGCTCCGCATAGCGGCGAAGTGATCGGTCCTTGCCGCGACGGACGCCGTCAACGATGCGCCGCACTCGCGCTTCCAGCCCGCTGAGCTGCGCGCCTCGTGCCGCGAGACGTTCCACCAGCGCGTCCGCCTCGCGGCCAGAGACGATCCGCATCACAGCACCACCTTGTTCAGTGGATACTCGACGATGCCCTGCGCCCGTGCCTCTTTGAGCCGAGGTATGACATCCCACGCAGCCCCCTCGTCAATCACCGTATTCACCGCCAGCCAATCCTCATCACTCAAGTGAGAAATCGTCGGCTTCTGCAGCGCGGGCAACACCGCGAGCACCGCCGCCAGGTCTTCCTTCCGCACATTCAGCATCAACCCCACCCGGTCCTGCGCTTCCATCGCCCCTTGCAGCATCAGAGCCAGATTGTCGATCTTTCGTCGTTTGTCGCGATCGTCGTACGAACGCTTATTCGCGATCAACTGCGTGTTCGACTCCAGCACGGTCTCCAGAATGCGAAGCCGGTTGGCCTTGAGCGAACTGCCGGTCTCGGTCACTTCGACAATGGCATCGGCCAGCATGGGTGGCTTGACTTCCGTGGCTCCCCAAGAAAACTCCACCCGCACCTCCACGCCTTTCCTGCAAAAGTAGTCGCGGGTAACTTTCACCAGTTCGGTGGCGACGATTTTTCCCGAGAGTTCCTCCGCTCGCTGAACCGAGGAATCCTCCGGCACCGCCAGCACCCATCGCACTTTGCCACGACTGCGCTTGGCGTAGATCAAGTCGCTCACGGTGACGACTTCGAGTCCGCTCTCAATCACCCAGTCGAGCCCGGTCAGGCCCGCGTCAATGGCGCCGTGCTCCACATAGCGGGCCATTTCCTGCGCCCGGATCAACATGCAATCGATCTCCGGATCCGCGGTGCTGGCGAAATACGACCGTCCATTTGTGTATGCGGGAAGGCCGGCTCGCGCGAATAGCAGTAAGGTCGCCTCTTGCAGGCTGCCTTTGGGAATTCCGATGCGCAGCTTCATCGCGTCTCCTTCGGTAAGGCCGCTCTCGTTTCCGATGCCCGTGGGGGAACGGACTCCGTGAAGCATGACCGTGTACCGCGGTGGCACACCACTCCCGCTCCCTCCACCTCAACGCGCAGCAGCAAGGTGTCGCGGTCACAGTCCGTGTATGCCGAGACGACTCTCAGCCGGTTTCCCGAGCTTTCGCCCTTCATCCAAAGCTGCTGGCGCGTCCGGCTGAAGAACGTCACGTACCCTGCCTCCAGCGTGCGCTCCAGGGCCTGACGATTCATGAATCCCACCATCAACACCTCCCCGTCCGTTGCGTCCTGCACCACTGCGGGAAGCAATCCGCTCATTTTGTCGAAGTCAAATTCTGCGTTCATACCCGTACTTCCTCTCTCGTAGAAACAAAAAGCCCGCTGAACGTTTTCGCGTCAGCGGGCCGAAACTCCTGAAAAGTGCTGGTTACATCAAGTCTGCAATCTCAGGTGCACATCGCCGCCGTCGCGCTAGGCGCGTGATGGTGATGGCGGTGATGGGCATGAGACAACATCTGGAAGCTAGAGTACGAGAGCGATCCGTCCGCGTCAAAGTTGTTTTTTGGATGCAACCGATTCGAATCTTGCATGCTCGCCTGGAATGCCGCGATGCGTCCTGCTACGATGCACCTTCACCGTCAGCTATATCTCTCCACGTCGTGAAAAGCGACTCGGCCCTGCGCGCGGATTCACCCTGGTCGCTCTACGGCTGGGTGAAACCCGCCGAAGAACCGAAGATACCAACTCTGGTCGCGGGCTTTGGCGACCCGGAGGAAGAGTTTTCGAACCAATGATCCGCAGACAGCATTGTTGCTCAGTGCTAGCGTGTATTCACTCGACAACAAGTTGCTGTTCCATCGGGAAGAGAAGAGAGACGCAGCTGCCGACGCTCTCACCGATGGATTCAAGCTGGAACTTGCGCCTTTGCTCTCGTCGGAAACGATCGTGCTGGTGAATTTGGAGCTGCGCAACTCGTCAGGCGAAGTCGTGTCCCGGAATTTCTATTGGCTGGGAGCGGACAACGCTTCGTATCGACGTCTGAATCGCCTTCCTGCTGCTTCTCTGTCGGCAACGGCCAAATCCACCCGCGCGGGCGACAACATCCGTGTGCGAGTAGAACTACGCAACACCGCAATCTCCGTCTCGCTGGCCAACAAGCTGACACTGCTGAACGCAGCCGACGGTTCGCGGATTCTTCCCGCGTACTATACCGACAACTATGTGCCGCTGCTCCCCGGGGAAAGCCGGAAAATTGAAATTGAGTACCCCGCGAAATCGGCAAGCGGGCCGGCGCAAGTTGCGCTACGGGGTTGGAATCTCGCGAAACAAGTCGTTCCTATCCCCTAGAGTGTGCTGAAAGACTCGACTTTGGGTAGCGCAGCGCTTTCAGCGCTGCGATAAAGCCTCTCTTTTCTTCGAGGGCTTCAGCCCCTGAGGCATCTAGACCGAGTTTCTTCAGCAAACTGCTAGTGCCCTAAGGGCACGGGTGCCCGCACACAACCTGTATCCCGACAGCGCGTGGAAACTCACGATCCTGGTGAACCCGCCTTGATCTCTGCCGCCTTGCCGTCGTGATAGACAACCACCACCGGCTTGCCTCCGTTCGGATAGCGCACCGTCTTTGCGTACGAACTACTGCCTCCGTCCGGCACGCCCATGCCGATCGCAAAATCCGCCTGCATCTCGTTCATCCCCGGCTTCACTTCGTGCTGTTCCACCGCCTGCCACACGTCGGCAGGCCAGTGTTTGTACAGATCGTGCGGATCCTCGACGAAGAACATCTCGTCGGAATAAATCTTGTATTGCTTGTCCGCCTCAAACCCAATCGGCACCGCGTACGTCTTCCCTTCTTTCTGAAATACCGCCATCACCTGCCGTCGCTCCCCCTTCCCAGCAGGCATCGCCGTGACCACATCCTTGATCTCCAGCTTTTCGATCGGCAGCAGCAGCCCTGCATCATGGGCAAAGTCAACCTGCTTGCGCGCCATATCGTACCGGTAATAGGTGTAGCGGTATCCTTCCTTCACCCACACCGGTTGCTGCGTGAGTTGCTTCGCGCTTTTCAGATCGTAGGGATAGAGCTTTTTGGGGCTAACGTAGTAGTCGAGATTGGAATAACCAACGTTCTGCCCTTGCTTCTGCTTTTCGGCTGCGACCTTGTCCTCATGCCGCTCGTACAGAATGTAGCCCGCGCGCAAAGTCGCGACCACCAACGCCAACAGCAACGCCAGTTGTATCTTCTGCTTCGCCTCGGGACTCATCATGGGAAGACTCTACCAAGTTTTTGGCTGCAGCCGGAGTCCGCCCTCGAGCCGCAGCCATAAGGTAAACTGGAACAGAGGTAATTTCCGCAATGGCCGCCATCACGGAACAAGATGTCCTAAGTGCGCTGAAGAGTTGCTACGATCCTGAGATTCCGGTCAACATCGTCGATCTCGGCCTGATCTACAAGGTGAATTTCGCCCCCGCGCCCGCTGAGAATCCCGCGGAAACGAAACAGGACGTCACCGTCGAAATGACCCTGACCGCGCAAGGCTGCCCCGAGCACGTCAACATCAGCGCCCAGGTCAAATCACGCGTCGAGCAGTTGCCCGGCGTCAGCAACTGCACGGTGAACGTGGTGTGGACCCCGCCCTGGACCCCCGAGCGCCTCAGCCCCGACGCCAGAAAACAACTCGGCATCGAGTAAAAACCGCCTTCAAACCTTAACCTCCCAGCCAAAGTCAGCAAAAAGCCTTTGACCGCAAAGGTCGCAGAGAAGAGCCGCCGAGAACGCAAAGGAATATTGTTGCCCGCTTTTCTTCGCGTTCTCTACGTCTCTTTCTTTCCTCCGGGCTCTTTCTTTTCTTCGCCGTCCCTCTGCGGCTTTTGTTCGCGGTCTCTGCGGCTCTTCTTCGCGTTCTCTGCGGCTCTTCTTCGCGTTCTCTGCGGTTAAAAGCTCTAAGGCCTCTATCCGCCAATCTCCTCCCACGATTCCACAGCGCTCCGCCCCGCCGCCTCCGTAATCCGCTTGCCGGCTTGCCCCGCCATCTCCATCACGCGCATGCCGCACTCGAAATACTCCGGCAGCGACTGCCGCACTTTCTCGAACTTCTCCGGATATTCCGCCGCCAGCACCGCCAGACCAACACCCGTCGCCAGCACGCCCGCCGGATACTTCTTCTTCATAAACAAAATCCCCGCCGCACCGATCGCACCGAGAACCACCGCTTTCTTCCAGCCATCCATACCTGTTCCCCCAAAACGCCTACCTGCCTGCGATTGTACCCCAGCACATCGCCGCCTACACCGCACCAAACACCTCAACCCCTCGTCGCCTTCGCGTCCTTTATACTTCGTCCTTTGCTGGAGGCCCCATGTTCCCTTGGCCAGTCTGCCGGACGACGTTCACCCTGATCGTCGCTCTGGCCATAACCATGTCAGCCGAGACCAAGCCGCGTGCTCGCGATCTGGGCGTCCCTTTCGATGGCACTCCCGGCCCCAACAATGCCATCACTGACGTGAAGGGAGTCGAGGTCGGCCACACTACGCTCATCTCGGGCTCCGGGAAGCTCAAGGTCGGCGAGGGTCCGGTGCGTACCGGCGTCACGGCGGTTCTGCCCCGTGGCAAGGATTCCCTCGACCCTGTGTTCGGAGCCTGGTTCACGCTCAACGGGAATGGCGAAATGACTGGAACGACGTGGCTCGAGGACTCTGGCTTCCTCGATGGACCAGTCATGATTACGAACACTCACAGTGTGGGCGTAGTCCGCGACGCGGTCATTGCATGGCGCATGAAGAAAGCCCCTCCCGACGCCGACGGCTATGACTGGTCCTTGCCGGTCGTCGCCGAAACCGCAGATGACGAGTTGAACGACATGAACGGCTTTCACGTGAAGCCCGAGCACGCTTTCCACGCACTCGATACTGCCCATGGTGGTCCAGTCGAGGAGGGCAACGTGGGGGGCGGCACGGGCATGATTTGCAACGAATTCAAAGGGGGAATCGGTACGTCCTCGCGCGTGCTCGATGCCAAGAATGGAGGCTATACCGTTGGCGTGCTGGTGCAGTGCAATTATGGTTGGCGCAGCCAACTGCGCATTGCCGGCGTCCCCGTCGGGCGCGAAATCACCGACCACACCGTGCGCGACAGCGATATCGGATCGATCATCATCGTCATCGCTACCGACGCGCCGCTCATTCCGACGCAACTCAAACGCGTGGTGCGCCGCGCTACTCTCGGGCTGGGCCGCGACGGCAGCTTTTCCGGCGACGGCTCCGGCGACATCTTCATTGCCTTCTCGACCGCGAACCCGGGAGCAGCAGGCTCAAAAGGAGTACACGATCTGAAGATGCTGGCCAACGAGCAACTGAACCCCATCTTCCTCGCCACGGTCCAGGCCACTGAAGAAGCCGTGGTCAACGCCATGGTCGCCGCCGAAACCATGACCGGCATCAACAATCACACGGTCATCGCGCTGCCCCACGACCGCCTCCGCGAAGCACTGAAAAAATACAATCGCCTGGCAAAGTAATCGGTCAATCGGGCGCCCCACCCTTGTCTCCGCGCTTCATGCGGAGACAGGGTGGAGATTTTAACCCCACCACTCATCCCGGACCAAACGTCCCCGAGCCGCGCCGGTACTCCCGCGGTTCAATTCCGAACCGCTTGAGCATCGACTGCAGGGTCGTACGTTTGATCCCAAGCCGGCTGGCCGCCCCATCCGCCCCCGACAGCACACCGTGGGCCTCCCGCAAAACGCGAATGATGTGCTCACGTTCCATTCCCGTGAGATTGTCGGCGGTGACTTCCTGCGGCGCGTCCAATTCCACGGGCGGCGCAGCCAGCGTCTGGCTTTTGCTCAGGATGACCATGCGTTCGATCATGTTCTCGAGTTCGCGGATATTGCCGGGCCAGCTCCAGTTCTGAAGCACACTCATCGTCTCGTCAGGGACGGCTTCAATGTGCTTGCCCATGCGCGCGGAATGCTTGCGCACAAAGTGATGCACCAGGATTGGAATGTCAGTTCGACGCTCGCGCAATGAGGGCAAGTCGATGGGAAAAACATTGAGACGGTAGAACAGATCTTCGCGAAACTTCCTGTCGGCAACGTCCTGGTGCAAATCGCGGTTGGTGGCGGAGATGATCCGCACATCGACATGCAAGGTGCGCACGCCGCCCAGCCGTTCAAACTCGCGATCCTGCAGCAGCCGCAGCAGCTTCGGCTGCAGTTCGAGCGGCAATTCGCCGATCTCGTCCAGGAACAGTGTCCCCTTGTCCGCCAGTTCAATGCGCCCGACTTTCTGGCTGACGGCGCCGGTGAATGCTCCTTTCTCATGCCCGAAGAGTTCGCTCTCCAGCAACCCCTCGGGCACCGCGGCACAATTGAGCTTGATGAACGTTTTCTCGCGCCGCGAGCTCAGCGCATGCACCGAACGCGCCACCAATTCCTTCCCCGTGCCGGTCTCCCCCAATAGCAAGACGGTGGAGTCGGTCGGCGCCACCACCCGCACGTTCTTCAACACCTCGCGTAGCGCTGGACTCTGCCCGATGATTTCTTCAAACCCCAGTTCCGACTGAATTTCACTCTCCAGATACGATTTTTCCTGCGCCAGCTTGTCCCGGGCGTCCTGCAGACGATCGGTCATTTCCCGAGACTGCGCGATGTCCGTGGAAGCGCCCGTAATTCCCACCACATCCCCGTTTGCATCGAACAGGGGTTCAATCGTGATATCGAAAGCATAGTTTCCGCCATCGTGCGGGATCACCACGTCCTCTCGCAACGCAACTCCTGTTTCAAGAACCCGGCGTTTGAGTTCAACCAGACGCGTGGCCTTTTTCGGCCCAATGATTTCTGCATCCGTCTTGCCGATGGCCTCGTGCTGCCAGTAAAGGTGCGGGTTGAAAATCCAGGTGTAGCGCAACTCGCGGTCCTGATTGAAAACCGTGGTGGGAGAATCCTTGAGCGCCACCCGGAAGCGTTCTTCATTCCTGCGCATCGCTTCCTCTGCGCGCTTGCGCTCGGTGACGTCGCGGAGAATGCCCTGCAACCTCCCATCCGGCAGTCGCCTTGCCGAGACTTCCCCGGGAAAGAGAGAGCCATCCTTGCGCCGGACCTTCCACTCGCTTCGAACGATGTCACCTGCTGCAGCACGGGCCATTTCCGGCGCGACGCGCGGAAACTCCTCGGCAGGAACGATGTCGGCGATGGAGAGTCGCAACAACTCGTCTCGCGTGTAGCCCAGCATCTCGGCGCCGGCGGAGTTCGCGTCCAGGCATTGCCCTTTGGCATCGGTGATAAAAATTCCGTCCGAAGCCTGCTCCACCAGGATGCGGAAATGAGCCTCACTCTCGCGTAACGCCACATCTGCTTTCTGCCGCGCCTCTTCTGTCTTCACCCGCTCCGTGACGTCTCGCTGAATCCCCCAAGTACGCAGCAACATCCCGTTCTCCACAATCCCGATCAGGCTGTTCAGAAAGACCTTGGGATTGCCGTGGACGTCGACTTCATGAGACTCCCGTTCCACGACCCGGAATCCGGAGCGAACATAGTCGCGGGTAAGCTCGACGTTGTGCGGGTCGTTCGGGTCGAGTGTTTCCGTCAACCGCTTACCGATAAAATCCTGCACCGTCAGGCCGTACATTTTGGCGATCGCGTCGTTGCACTCCGCCAGATAAGAGTCGTAGAGGATACGGTGCACGATCTCGTCTTCCGGCAGATCGACGGGGATCGGAGCGTCCAGATCCTGCCGGAAGATGCCCTCCGAACTCTGAGTGACAAAGTTGCGGTAGTTCTCTTCGCTGCTCCGCAGGGCTTCCTCCGCCTGCTTGTGCTTGGTGATGTCGATCGATGTAGCCTGCACCAGTAGCCTGCCGTCGTCACCGCCAGCGAGTACGGCGGAATTGAACAAGACCCAAACCGGCGTACCATCCTTTCGCCGGAGTTGCATCTCCTGAGTGGAGACGGTACCCTCCCGCTTCAACTCGCCCAGCACCGGTTGCCGGTCGGCCAAGTCGTAATAGAACTCCCTCGTCCGGAGGCCGCGAACCTCCTCTGCCGTGCTATAGCCAAGGATGCGCGCCCCCGCTTCGTTGCAATCCAGCACCTCCCCATCCATGTTGGAGATCGAAACTCCTGCGACATTCTTCTCAAACAGGAGCCGGTAACGTTGTTCAGACTTGCGCAGCGCCGCCTCGGCCCGCTGGCGCTCGGTGACGTCGTGCGCTATGCCTCGGACAATGGGCACAGCCACTCCTTCCGTGCGCAGCGTGTTGTGGTATTCCCAGATCCTGTGTTCTCCGCTCCGGGTCACCACGCACATCAAGCCCTCGTCCGCGCCGCTTGTTCTGATCTTGGCGAGATATGCGTCGAACTGCTCGCGAAACTCGGGTGCGATCACCTCTCGCAGCGACATCTTCAGCAGTTCTGCAACCTCAAACCCCAGGGTTCGCGCCGGGGCCGGATTAACCGAGAGCAGATTCCCTTCCAGATCATGGGTACAGACCAGATCTTCACTATGTTCGATCAGATCGCGGTATCGGTCCTCGCTCTCACGTAGCGCCCCTTCCGCTCGTTTGCGCTCGGTGATGTCCCGGGCAACCGCAACCACGTAGCTCCGGTCCATTTGCACGTATTTCAGGCTGGTTTCTACCGGAAAGATCGACCCGTCCTTTCGCCGATGGACCCCCTGCTTGACCACGGGTCCTGCATCCCGCAACTTGGCCAGAACGCTTGCGCGACAGGTTTCGTCGGCATTCGGATCGATGTCGTACACCGTCAGAGACAAAAGCTCTTCCCGGGTATATCCCAAGTCCTTGCAGGCTTTTTCATTGACATCCACGAACCGCAGCGTTTCCGGATCGACCACCTCCACCGCATCATTGGACTGGTCAATCAACGTTCGGAACAGTGTCAGCGATCGCTCCGCCAGCTTGCGCTCGGTGATGTCCTGAAGGACGCAAGCCACTCGGTCGACTCCACCAGGCCCTTCGATCGGAAAATAGGAGATGAAAAGGTCCCTCTCGCCCAACTCCGGGTATCTGTATCGCATTTCGTATTGCACGATTTTGCCCCGGAAGCACTCATCCAGCTTTTCCTTCACGGTCGTCTCAAAAACTCCTGGGTTCAATATTTCCGGAATCCGGCGGCCCACCACATCTTCTTTTTTCAATCCCCGATGGCTCAGGAAGGCACGGTTCGCGATCACGCAGCGGTAATCGCGATCCACCACGGTGATCATCTCTTCCAAACCTTCCACCGCCTTTTCGAATTCCTGCAGCCTCTTCCCCCACCGCCGGTATATGTCGGCCAGTCCGCTAATTGCCACCCCCACAATCGAAAACAGCATCAACCCATTCGCATTTCTCGGAAGGCCAAACGCTGACGGACCCACCGGCCCGAAGAATAGATAGCCGGCGGACACCACAGACAGAAAGACGGCGAAGACTGCCGGCCCCAGTCCCGCTAACCAAGCGACCAACAGTATTGCGGGGTAGAACAGGACAAATGGAAGATTAGAGCCAATCAACTCTCCCAAGGGGTAACGTAACAGAGTGGCCACCGCCACCGTCACCAGCGCAAACTCGTACCGTCGCGGCCAGGTGTGCAGCCAGTACACGGACGTTCCAATGGTTCCCCTTCGATCGGCAAAACTCATAGCCAACCTCTCACTTCATGGGATTCCCTGGGTCAAAACCGTGCGCCTCCGCAAGTCGGAACACTTTCTGCAAAGGGCAACAGCGGCGGCAAGGTCTCCTTCCGCATAGAAGAAGTTCCCGCCCAAACAACGTAAGTTCGTTGATCTGGCAACTGCCTGGGGGAAGGCCGCGAACCAACGCTTGGCATGATGACCAGAGGGCACCTTCCCTGTCTGTGACTTAAATCACAATTTCCCCGCCGTTCCCAAAATAAAACAGTCTTCGCCGCACCCACCCCACAAGGCAAGCAAGATCTCTCAGCCAACCCCATTTAGCAACCTCTAAATGGGATCGGGAGAATTAGACAGGATTTTAGAAGGATTCTAAGTCGAAGCGGCGTGGTCGGACGCCTGCCCCCTGGCCTGCGTGGATCGCGTCACGGTTTGCTTGAGCAGTTCCGTGATTTCCGTTTCGAGCATTTGCCGCTCTTCCGCCCAAAGATGGGTAAACCGGAACGGCTGCAGATAGCCATGCGCGCTCCACATCGGAAACAGCATTTCGGCTTGGGGACGCACCATGCTGGCGCCAAGCGGAAGCGTCAAGCTAACCCTGGATCGTTCTTCCAGGTACGTCACGACTTCCAACAGGCCTCCCGTGATGGAGAGCTGATGTAGCTTGGCGGGAAGTTGTCGGCCATTTTCGAGCTGAATGGTGAGGGCAATTCTACCCTGCAGGCTTACCCGCGTGGCGCGTGTTCCAGGCCGCAT
>JADGNP010000128.1 GCA_017883425.1 Candidatus Sulfotelmatobacter sp.
TCACTTTTTGTTGGTGAGCGCCTCGACTCCCGGCAGCTTCTTTCCTTCCAGGAATTCCAGCGACGCTCCGCCTCCGGTGGAGATGTGCGTCATCTTGTCGGCTACGTCGGCAGCATGCACGGCCGCGACCGTGTCTCCACCACCCACAATCGAAATCGCTCCGGCATTTTCTGCCACCGCGTGTGCGACCTTGAACGTTCCTCGGGAGAATCCCGGAACCTCGAATACTCCCATGGGCCCGTTCCACACAATCGTACGCGCGCGAGAAATTTCCTCGGAGAACAATTCAATCGTCTTCGGTCCGATGTCGAGCGCCATCTTGTCGGCCGGAATCGGCTGGCCTTCGCCAATCTGCTGCACCACCGCGTTGGCTTCCGGTTTCAGGGCCACGACGTGATCGACCGGCAACAAGAACTTCAGGTTCCGCTTCTTCGCTTCCGCCAGCAACTGCTTGGCCAGATCGATTTTGTCGGCTTCGAGCAGCGATTTGCCGATCTCGTGGCCCTGCGCCTTCAGGAAGGTATAGGCCATGCCTCCGCCGATGATCAGCGAATTCACTTTGTTCATCAGATTCTGAATCACACCGATCTTGTCGCCGACTTTCGCGCCGCCGAGGATCGCGACGAACGGTTCCTCGGGATGCTCCAGCGCCTTGCCCAGATATTTCAGTTCCTTCTCCATGAGCAACCCGGCGGCGGATAGCTTCACGAACTTCGTCATCCCGACAGTCGAGGCGTGCGCACGATGCGCGGTACCGAACGCGTCGTTGACGTAATACTCGGCCAGATTCGCGAGTTGACGGGCGAACGTCTCGTCGTTCGCTTCTTCTTCGGCATGGAAGCGCAGGTTTTCCAGCAGGAGCGTCTGGCCCTTCTCCAGTTGGGTCGCGACTTCTTCAGCTTCCCGGCCAACGCACTCGGGGCAGAAGCCGACGTTTTCCCCGCGCGCCAGTTCTTTATCGAGCAGCATGCGCAGCCGCTCGGCCACCGGCTTCAGACTCATCTTCGGATTGGGCTTGCCCTTGGGCCGGCCCAGGTGCGAGGCCAGGATCAGGCGCGCTCCATGGCGCAGGGCGTACTCAATGGTGGGCAAGGTTTCGCGGATGCGGGTGTCGTCCATAACGCGCCCGTCTTCCAGGGGCACGTTGAAATCGACGCGCATGAAGATCCGGTTGTCATTGAGCGGGAGATCACGAATGGAAAGCTTGGACATGGCTGGTCGTCCTTTTGCAGGCGATTTTAGGAAGTAGCGCCGGCATCTTGCCGGCTGTCGCGCGGGCGTCTCGCCCTCGCATGTGGCGGCGAAACGCCGCCACGACAGCCGCCGGGACGGCGGCGCTACGAATTACAAGCCCTTACTTGCGATGTAGTTGATCAGGTCGCGGACGCGGCAGGAGTATCCCCACTCGTTGTCGTACCAGGAGATCACCTTGACGCAATTGCCGCCGACCACCAGGGTCATGGGCGAATCCACGATCGAAGAGCGCGGGTCACCCTTGAAGTCGGACGACACCAGTTCGTGCTCTTCGTAGCCGAGATATCCCTTCAACGGCCCGGACTCGGATGCCTTCTTCAGCGCCGCATTCACTTCTTCCTTGGTCGTTTTCTTCTCGACCCATGCCACCAGGTCGACCACCGAAACATTCGGCGTGGGCACGCGCATGGAGAATCCGTCGATCTTGCCGCCGAGCTCCGGAATCACCAGTTTCAGCGCCTTCGCGGCCCCGGTCGTGGTCGGAATCATCGAAAGCGCGGCAGCACGCGCGCGCCGCAGATCCTTGTGCGGGAAGTCGAGAATCACCTGGTCGTTGGTGTAGGAGTGGATGGTGGTCATGGTACCGCTGACGATCTTGAATACGTCATTAATGACCTTGGCCAACGGCGCCAGGCAGTTCGTCGTACAAGAGGCGTTCGAAATGATGTGATGCTTCGCGCCGTCATACTTCTCGTGGTTCACGCCCAGCACCAGCGTGATGTCTTCATTCTTTGCCGGAGCCGAGATGATCACTTTCTTCACCGGCCCGCGCAGGTGCTTCTTGGCGTCGTTGGCATCGGTGAAGCGCCCGGTCGACTCGATCACAACCTGCGCGCCCACGGATTCCCAGGGCAGCGCGGCCGGATCTTTTTCCTTGAACACCTTGATGGTCTTGCCGTCGACGGTAATGCTGTCGGCGCCGGCGGAAACCTGATTCGGAAGGTTGCCCAGAACCGAGTCGTACTTCAGAAGATGGGCCAGGGTTTTGGGATCCGTCAGGTCATTGACCGCGACGAAGTCCAGGTTGGGATCCTTGAGCGAAGCGCGCAGCACATTGCGGCCAATTCTTCCGAAGCCGTTGATGCCAACTTTGATTGCCATGTTTCCTCCGTAGATTTATGAAGGCGTGATCGGGTTTGGTTGACGGTTGAGTTGTAAACCAATGATGTTAGCAGGGAAGGGGAAGCGCCGTAAACGTTGCCGGGATTACTTTTGGGCAAGCTCGCTCCGATCACGGAATTGAGTGCGCGCGGTCACGGACGAGAGCGTCGGGTGTCGATCCGGAGCGCCGGCGTCCCGTCGGCTGTCGTGCGGGGCGTCCCGCCCGCACACCCGACCACCGATTCGCACCGGCGACATTTCCCCCACCGTTTGCGGTGTGCAAGATGTTTCATCTTGACGCCCGAGTTCGCCTGCGAGGAAAATCCCCATACTTTAGTCGCCCTACGGATTCCCCCAACTCCTGGGGCACAAAATCGGGCTCCCGCTTCAACTACGTGCGCGTCGCCCCCTTGCAAGCTCGCACTCGAAAGCCCATTCCGGCGATGATGGGCGCACACTTATTCGCACCGGCGCGAAGCCGGAAAAGGGAGATACCTGTGGGTAATTTCAGATTGGCAAGAATGGTCTGCATTGTGGCTGCGCTGTGCGCCGCAAGTGCAATCACCTCACCAGCGCAAACCCTCACCGTGCTTGCGAATTTCGGCGTGAACACCGGTGCGTATCCGCAAGGGCCACTGGCTCAGGGTGTCGATGGAAATTTGTATGGGGCGACCACTTTCGGCGGGTCCATCACTCTCAGCATCGGTTCCATCTTTGACGTCACCCCAGGGGGAGAGTTGACGACCCTCTACAACTTTTGCTCGAAGAAGCACTGCAATGACGGCAGCGAGCCGAATTCCGGACTTCTGCTGGCCGCCGACGGAAACTTTTACGGCTTGGCCTTTAGTAGTGGGCTGCATGGAAGCGGCACGATGTTCAGAGTGACACCCGCTGGCAAGCAATCCACCATCTACAATTTCTGCTCACTAACTAACTGCGCCGACGGCGGAGAGCCGGAAAGATCGTTGGCCCAAGGGACGAACGGCTTCTATGGCGTAACCGGCGGTTGGGGAGCCTATGGCTTCGGCACGGTCTTCGTGATCAACCCGCCGGGGACTCTGACAACCCTCCACAGCTTTTGCCCCAGTCGGGATGGCACGAACTGCCCGGACGGCCGGAACCCGCTAACCGGCCTCATCCAGGCCAGTAATGGAAACTTCTACGGAACCACAAATGAGGGCGGAGTCAATGGGCCTCTGGGTGGCACAATTTTTGCAATCACCCCCGCGGGCCAGCTGACCACGCTTTACAGTTTTTGCTCGAAAGCGAACTGCGCTGATGGCGCCACTCCCAACGGGCTGATCCAGGCCGCGAACGGAAACTTCTACGGCACAACCTACGCCGGCGGTACCACGGGCTGTAACGCCAATGGCTGTGGCACGATTTTTGAAATGACCCCTGCCGGCAAGCTGACTACTCTGTACACCTTCTGTAAGCAATCAGGTTGCCTTGACGGGTGGGGCCCGTCCACGATCTCACAAGGCACGGACGGGGATTTTTACGGCACATCGGTAGGCGGGACCTTTGGCCAAGGCACGATTTTTAAAATCACCCCGTCAGGCGAGTTCACGTCACTCTACAGCTTTTGCACGTCAGAAACGAACTGTCCCGAGGGACGGCTCCCGGAAACCGGCGTGTCGCAGGCCACCGATGGCAGTTTCTACGGGACCACTGTCGCCGACGGAGCCTATGGCTATGGCACGGTCTTCAGCTTGTCGATGGGCCTTGGGCCGTTCGTCAAAACGGCTCCAACTGCCGCCAGAGTCGGCGCGAAGGTAATTATCCTGGGATACAACCTGACCGGCACGACCAGCGTGAACTTCAACGGCACCGCAGCAACCTTTACCGTTGTCTCCGATACCGAAATCACCGCTACGGTACCAACCGGAGCAACTACCGGAACGGTCCAAGTGGTGACTCCGGGTGGGACGCTCAACAGCAATGTTGCTTTCCGTGTGACAAATTAGCTCGGACCAATTCGGATAAGCAGAAGAAGCCGCCCTCATCGGCGGCTTTCTTTGTCGCGGATGATTTTGCTGGATACTCCCAGATTGCGGCCGATTCCGCTGATTCTCCTGTGATCAGCGTCACAAACCCCAGCGACCATTGTCACTGCCCAAGAACCGCACCCATCCTCTAATGGAGTCGCGGAAAGAACGGTGCAGAGCGGCACTCCCGCAAGATTTCCCGGCCAAGAGGGTAGCAATGGTGAACGACGACGTTGTGAAATGTCCGCTGTGTGGCGGATTCACGCATATTGAAAAGACCGATCTGCGGGAGGCGTTGAAAAACCCACGCCTGCGCGAACAGGTTGAACTGTACATCACGGAGCTGCTTAAGTCCCCGGTGGAGGAACTCTCCACCGTCAGCGCCACCCAGGCGGGCCAGGATTTCCAGAAAGACGTTCATAGCTGGAATCCTTGCGTGCCCATGTGGAAGAGAAGCCCGAAAGAGTAGGGTTCCGGGGCCACCAACCTGGCGCGCGGAAAGAGTAGCAAGCTACGTCTGTACCTTTACGTCTGTACTAGAGGTCTGAGGAACGAGATATGTCCATGAAAACGAAAAAGGTTCTGATTCTCGGTGCTGCAGGAAGAGACTTCCACAACTTCAACGTGGTATTTCGCGGAAACGCAGACTATAGCGTGGTGGGGTTCACGGCCACGCAAATTCCGGGCATTGCCAACCGGCGCTATCCCACGGAACTGGCCGGTCCCCTCTACCCCGCGGGCATTCCGATCTTCGAGGAGAACGACCTGGAGTGGCTGGTCGAAGAGTACGGCATCGATGCCGTCGTCTTCTCCTACAGCGACATTTCGCACCAGAACCTGATGCATCTGGCCTCGCGCGTAGTAGCCACGGGGTCTGACTTCTGGCTCCTGAGTTCCCAGCGCACTCAGCTGAAGTCCTCCGTGCCGGTGGTATCGATCTGCGCCGTGCGCACGGGTTGTGGCAAGAGCCCGCTCAGCCGGCTCGTGGCTTCCGAATTGCGGCGGGAAGGATGGAAGCCGGTCGTGGTGCGCCACCCCATGCCCTACGGCGACCTGGCGGCGCAAGCCGTGCAGCGCTTCGCGGTGCTGGACGATCTCGACAAGCAACTGTGCACCATCGAAGAGCGCGAGGAGTATGAACCGCATCTGCGCGAAGGCACGGTCGTCTACGCCGGAGTCGACTACGGCAGAATTCTGCGCCAGGCCGAGAAAGAGGCCGACATCGTCATCTGGGACGGCGGCAACAACGACACTCCTTTCTACGCCTCCGATCTGCAATTCGTCGTCGTCGATCCCCATCGTCCCGGTCACGAACTGGCCTATTATCCCGGCGAGGTGAACCTCCGCCGCGCCGACGTGGTGGTCATTAATAAAGTCGATACGGCAGCGCGCCCCGACATCGAAACGGTTCGGAACAATGTCCGGGTCAGCAACCCCAAAGCTTCCATCGTAGAGATGGCTTGCCGCGTCGCGGTCTCCGCTCCTGAGTTGGTTAAGGGCCGCAAAGTCCTCGTGGTCGAGGATGGTCCGACGCTTACCCACGGCGAAATGCCGTACGGCGCGGGAGTGGTGGCCGCACGGCAGTGTGGCGCCGCTGAGCTGGTGGATCCTCGACCTTACGCCGTCGGCTCGATCCGCGGCACCTACGAGCGCTATTCGCACCTGACCAGCCTCCTGCCCGCGATGGGTTACAGCGCCTTGCAGTGCCATGAACTGGAGGAGACCATCAACCGCGTCCCCTGCGATCTCGTGCTGGTCGCCACCCCCATCGACCTGGGCCATCTGATCAAGCTGAACAAGCCCAGCCTGCGCGTCACCTATGAAGTCGAGGATCTGACGCATCCCGGAGTGGCCGAGATTTTGGCCCGTTTTACCCGGGAGCGGGTGGGAGTGGAGGTTTAGGCAACGACTGTACGCTCACGGCAGAATGTGATCCTAATCACAGCCCGGTGCCTCGCTCGGGCATATACCCAAGAGTGTGGGTTGTCGCTAATGGCAGCGGTTCGCGCCAGCGGACGGCACGGAGGAAATCATGTTAATCAGCAAGCAGCAGGCCCTCGATTATCACAATGGGCCCCGCCCCGGAAAGATTGAAGTCACACCGACCAAGCCCTGCCGCACGCAGCGCGATCTCAGCCTGGCCTATACGCCGGGCGTGGCCGAGCCTTGTCTGGAAATCCAGAAGAATCCGCACGATGTCTATAAGTACACTGGCCGCGGCAATCTGGTCGCAGTCCTGAGCAATGGAACCGCCGTGCTCGGTCTGGGCGACATCGGTGCCCTCGCGGGAAAGCCGGTCATGGAAGGCAAAGCCGTGCTCTTCAAACGCTTTGCCGATGTCGACGTCTTCGACATCGAAGTCGACAGCCACAACCCCGAAGAAATTATCAAGCTCTGCCAGTTGCTCGAGCCCACGTTTGGCGGCATTAACCTCGAGGACATTAAGGCTCCCGATTGCTTCCAGATCGAGGAGGCTCTGCGCAAGACCATGAAGATCCCGGTCTTCCACGACGATCAGCACGGAACTGCAATCATTTCAGGCGCGGCGCTGCTGAATGCTCTGGAAGTTGTGGGCAAAGACATTGGCAAGGTGCGAGTCGTGTTCAATGGCGCTGGAGCGGCCGGCATCGCCTGCGCCGAGCACTATGTGCGCCTGGGCGTGAAGCGCGAAAACATCATTCTCTGCGACACCAAGGGCGTCGTGTACAAAGGTCGCAAAGAAGGCATGAACAAGTACAAGGAGCGCTTCGCACAAGAAACGGAACTGCGGACGCTGGCAGAAGCCATGGTCGGCGCGGATGTCTTCGCCGGGCTTTCGGTCAAAGGTGCGATCAATCAGGATATGGTGAGGTCGATGGCGCCGGACCCGGTCGTGTTCGCCATGGCCAATCCTGATCCGGAGATTACCTACGACGATGCCAAGGCTAGCCGCAGCGATGTCATCATCGCGACGGGCCGCTCGGACTATCCCAACCAGGTCAACAATGTGCTCGGTTTCCCGTTTATTTTCCGCGGTGCCCTCGATGTGCGCGCCACCGCCATCAACGAAGAAATGAAGCTGGCGGCCACACACGCGCTGGCAGATCTAGCCAAGGAAGACGTTCCCGATTCCGTTTGCCGCGCCTACGGAGTCGAGCGCCTGCAGTTTGGCCGCGAGTATCTCATTCCCAAGCCTTTCGATCCTCGCGTCCTGATGTGGGAGGCCTCTGCCGTGGCCGAAGCTGCCATGCGCAGTGGAGTGGCCCAGGAACCGGTCGATCTCGATACCTACCGCGCTCAACTGGAGCGGCGACTGGGAAAAGCCTACGAGGTCTCGCGCACCATGATTCACAAAGCTCAGGCCAATCCCAGGCAGGTAGTGTTTCCCGAGGGCGACAACGAAAAGATCCTGCGCGCCTGCCATGCGCTGGTCGAAGAAAAAATCGGGAAGCCGATCCTGTTGGGCGCTGCCGACGTGATTCAAGCCCGGGCCCTCGAACTGGGTGTAAGTCTGGAGGGCATGCAGATTGTGGATCCTGCGACCGCGGAACACCGTGAGGCGTATGCCCTGGAACTCTTCAGCCTGCGCCAGCGGCGTGGTGTGACCCTGCACGAGGCTCACACTCTCATCGCCGATCGCAACGTGTTTGGTTCCATGATGATTCGCATGGGCGATGCGGATGCGCTGGTTTCCGGAGTGACCCAGCATTTCTCCGAGACCATCCGTCCGGCGCTGCAGATCATTCGTATGCGGGAAGGGCTGCACCGCGTCTCCGGCTGCTACGCCATGATTACCCGGAAAGGAGAGGTCTTCTTCCTCGCCGACACCAGCGTCAACATCGAACCCACGGCGGAAGACCTGGTGGAAATTGCCCTGTGCACGGCACACATGGCCCGCCGCTTCGACATCAGTCCGCGAGTGGCCATGTTGTCCTTCTCTAGTTTTGGCAGCGTCGACCACCCCATTTGCTCCAAAGTGCGCAGGGCCGTGGAGTTGCTGCACTATGCCGACCCCACGCTCATCGTCGACGGGGAAATCGCTGCCGATGACGCCGTGTCTCCAGAAATCATTGAGCAGCAGTATCCCTTCAGCGCGCTGAAAGGGGGCGCTAACGTCCTTATCTTCCCCGACCTGGCATCCGCCAACATCGCCACCAAGCTGTTGGCCAAGATCGGAGGCGGCGAGGTTATCGGGCCCATCCTCATGGGGATGAGCCGGCCGGTGCACGTGCTGCAGCGCACAGCCACCGTCGAAGAGATCGTCAACGTGGCAGCCATCGCCGTGGTCGACGCGCAGGAGAACGATGCTTACGCGCATTCCCGTGTTCACGTGTCGGTGGAGCCCGAACTGGTCGGCGAAGACTGATAAACTGTGACTAATAGTATCGCCGGCGTCCCGCCGGCTGTCGCGGGGGCGTCTCGCCCCCGCACCGGGCGAGGGTACTTAGCCAGACGCCGCAGGAAGGATTTGGCATGTCCACGCTTTGGAAGTTGCGCTACGCGCAGCGTACGCTGGGAGTCAAGAGCTCTGCCATCCGGGAACTGCTGAAGGTCACGCAGAAGCCGGGAATCATCTCTTTCGGCGGCGGACTGCCTGCCCCGGATGTGTTCCCGGTGAAGCGCTTCGAAGAAGCCTGCCACAAAGTCCTCACCGAACAAGGCGCCCAGGCCCTGCAGTACGGGGCCACCGAAGGCTACGAACCGTTGCGGGAGATGATTGCCAATAACCTCGCCCGCTACGGCATCCTGGCCAAAGCCGAAAACGTTCTCATCACATCCGGCTCGCAGCAGGCGCTCGATTTGATCGGCAAACTGCTGATCAACCGCGGAGATCGCGTCCTGGTGGAGGCGCCCACGTACTTGGGTGCCCTGCAGGCATTCAACGTTTACGGGGCGCAATACGTTTCCGTCCCGGTGGACGATGACGGCCTGCTCACCGATCAGCTGGAACCGAGCCTCCGCTCCGGTCCGAAGTTCATGTATGTGCTGCCCAACTTCCAAAACCCGGCAGGCGTGACGCTGTCGGAAGGCCGCCGCCACCAGCTCATTCTCCTGGCCGACAAGTACGGCATCCCGATCATCGAAGACGATCCCTACGGCCAGTTGCGCTACGAAGGCGAGCATCTCGCACCGTTGGTGGTACTCGACCGCGAGAACCTGCGCCGGGACAACGGGTTCACTCTCGGCAACGTCATCTACCTGAGCACGTTCTCAAAAACGCTGGCACCAGGTATCCGGCTGGCATGGATCGTGGCGCCCGAAGACGTGATCAGCAAGCTCGTACAACTAAAACAGGCAGCGGACCTGCACACCTCCACCTTCAATCAGTACGTTGCCTACGAGGTTGCTCGCGACGGCTTCCTCGACCAGCACGTCAAGCTGATTCGCCAGGTGTATCGCGAGCGCCGCGACGCCATGCTCCACGCTTTGGAGGAGTACTTCCCCCACGAAGTGACTTGGACCCATCCCAAGGGAGGTCTTTTCCTCTGGGTGACGATGCCGGCCGGCGCCGACTCCCAGACCCTATTGCCCGCTGCTCTGGCGGAGAATGTCGCGTTCGTCGCCGGAGACAGCTTCTACGCCAACAACGGACACGAGGGCGGCCGCCACATGCGGCTGAATTTCTCATACTCTCCGCCCGACCTGATTCGCGAAGGCATCCGCCGCCTGTCGGTCGCGGTCAAGATGCAATTGCGAGGAAGTCATCACCCCTCAGTAGTCGGCCACTAGCCAAGGTAGTAAACGTAGCGCCGCTTGTTCCGGCGGCGCTTCAATGTGGGGACAGCCGCCCCCGGCTGTCCGCCGGGCGCAGCCCGGCGTCTTGCCGCGAACATCCTCGGGTGCCCCATTCTTGCCGCGTCCTTTGCGGCAAAAGTGGGGATTTTCGGCAGAGCGAAGTCGAAGGGATGCCGGCGCTACGTGACCCAAATCACATTTTTCGGTGACGCAGAACACCGCGCCATCGGCCTCCGACTCTCACACTGTAAGTACTCAAAGCGCGGCCGCGTCAGGCTTTCCTGATAGCTGAAAGCTGATAGCTGCTCTAGGGGGTGCTCTATGACGATCCCAGTGCTCATTTCGCTCGCCGTCCTTGCCTTGGCGGTTGGCCTATTCGTCTTTCGCGCCATCCCCGGAATACGCGCGTACTTCAACTACCGCGGAAAACGTCTGATCACCTGCCCCGAGACTCACAAGGCGGAGGCCGTCGATGTCGCCGCCGGAGAGGCCGCCGTCGGAGGCTTCCTCTCCGAGCCCACGCTGCGCCTCAGAGAATGTTCGCGCTGGCCCGAGCGTCAGGACTGCGGCCAGGAATGCCTGCAGCAGATCGAGATCGATCCCGTAAACTGCCTGGTCTGGAATATCGTCGCGAAGTGGTATGAAGAGAAGAGTTGCTCGTTTTGCCACAAGCCGATCGGCCCCCTTCGTCACCTCGACCACGCGCCCGCGGTGTTAGGGCCGGATTTCAAAACTGCCGAGTGGAGAGAATTCCGCCCCGAACGGCTTCCCGATGTCTTCTCCACGCACCAACCGGTCTGCTGGAATTGCCACGTGGCTGAAACTTTCCGCCGCCTCCATCCCGGGCTGGTTGTGGACCGGGCGGTTGAGCCCAAGCGCACGATGTAGCGCCATTTCCTTGGCATTCGCCCTCACCCTGGAGGTTTGCTGAAAAATGATTTTGGGCGGCGCAGCGCTTCCAGCGCTGCGATCGCAGGTGCTTCCCGCTAGAAGTGGAATGCCACCTCCGCTGTGACGGTTCGTGGTGTGACGTAGTGCGTACCGCTGAAGGTGGAAAGGAAGTTGTAGAGTGCGTACTTGTCGGTTACGTTGATGGCGGTGAGCCGCAGGCTCACCTTGTACTTGTCGCCCTTGAGGATGTTGTCATGCCCGATGGCGACGTCGAACAGATTCCGCGGTGCGATCCGCGGAGGATTCTTGTCATCATTCTCGGTATTCGGCACCGGCACCTGCAACAGAGTCGATCCGAACTGCGACACCGGACACGGGTTCGGCAAAGCCTGAGTTGGAGTGGCGCGCAGCGATCCGCAGAACAGGCCCGCTTCGAACTCCTCATCGGCGCTCAGTGGAACTCCAAACGAGTCCGTCATCGCAATCGCCGGTTGCCCGGTCGAAGTCACGGCGGTCTGTGCGCAGTTGCCCCCGTAGCAGGGAGTCTGGCCCGCGACCTGTCCGCTGTCATAGCGCCAGTTGAATCCGAACCACGGCCCGGTCTTCCAGGGCTGGTACTGCAAATGCGTGGTCAGATTGAATTTTTCGTCGTGATCAATCCGGAACGGAACTGATCCACCCGCCAACACCGCCGAAGGGACAGCGCCTGCTCCGCCCACCTGCGGCGTAAAGAACCGCGCCGCCACGCTGGAGAA
>JADGNP010000593.1 GCA_017883425.1 Candidatus Sulfotelmatobacter sp.
GCTGTTACGCGGCAGAAAAGCAGGTTTCTCGACTCCGCAAGGTCTGTCCGCTCGCGGACAAACCTTGCTGCGCTCGAAATGACAGTGGGGTGAGTGTCAAAATATTGTGCAATCTTCCCTAGTTAGTAATACTCAAGCCAATGAGTATTACCTCATCAAGTAAGTATCACAATCATGATATAATGCAAACTATGGGAATTGAATACGCAACCGTCAAAGCCAAGGGACAGGTCGTGATTCCAGTGGATATCCGGCGCAAGTTCCAGATCGATGAAGGAACGCGCGTAGCCTTCCTGGAAGAAGAAGGCCGCCTGTTCATTCAACCGGTGACGGATGAATTTATTGAGGGAATGAAGGGAATTCTGGCGGGGCGGGGCCTTCCTGCCCGCATCGAGCGGAGCCCCGATCGGAAGCTGCGATGAAAGTGCATGTGCTCGATGCCAACGCCCTGTACCGCTTTCTCACGGGTGGGCCCGGGGCGGACGTGGTGAGCCGGCTCTTTCGCGAGGGCCGGGATGCCGAGCAACCGCTGCGCATGTCGGTGGTCAACTGGGGCGAGGTTTACTACACGATCGCCCGTGCCCAGGGGTTCACAGAGACGGGCAAGATCATGGATCGCGTCAAAATGCTTCCGCTTACGATTCTCGACGCAGACCAGTCCGTGACCACAAAGGCCGCCAGGTTGAAGGCCGGTCACGGTCTGCCCTACGGCGATTGCTTTGCCGCGGCAACGGCCGGGATTAGCGACGTTCTTGTGACCTCGGATGCGAAGGAGTTCAGGAAGATTCCTGGCCTGCACATTCTGGCTCTTCCAGAACACAAAGGGTAGTGCGATCCGGCGTGCCGCCGCACGTCTCAGTGCACGTGGAACAAGTGGTCGAGCAGAAAAAAAACTCCAGCGCCCACAAAGACCAGTAGGGCCATCTTCATTGCAGGCTCTTTATTGACCTCGGGAATCAGGTCGGACGCGGCGACGTAGATGGTGACTCCCGCCGCCAGCGGCAGCCCCGCGCCCACGTGATGGCGGAACAGTGCCATGGTAAGAACGCCGGCCAGGGTAGACCCGCCCAGCACGACCGATGCGCCCCATGCCGTGCCCCGGCTGCGTCCGCTGGCCAGCATGACGGAACTCACGGTGAAGCCCTCGGGAATTTTGTGCAGGAAGATCGCCAGGAAGATCAGCCAGCCCAGCCAGTTCGATACCAGAAATCCGGACGCGATGGCGATGCCGTCGAAGAACGTATGGATGATGAGTCCGAGCAGCACCGAATAGCTTTTATGGGCGTGGATGAACTCGTCTTTGTGGGTTTCTTCGCCGAAATGGAAGTGCGGCGTGACCGTGTGCTCGAAGAAGTGGATGATGAGATAGCCCAGCAACACAAGAAACGCCGCGGATCTTCCGCGCAGCTCGAGGCTTTCGGGAACCATCTCGACCAGCGCGGTGGCCAGCATGAATCCCGCGCCCAGCGCGACAAAGTAGCGCAGATAGCGCCGCTCCCAATGCCGCTGCACAATGATCGCGCCGCCGAAGACGTTGGCGGCCGCCGCGGTGAGGCCGAGAAGGATGCTGGTAACGATGGGATCCATTCGCTCCGGGATGATATCAGTTCTCGGGTCCCGGCTCTCAGGGCAGATGCGTGCGAGTCTCGTTCTGGGAATTCAACATCGTTTCAGAAACTCGATGTTCACACGTCACAGCCGCGTACGGGGTTCTTGTGCAACCATCCTTTGTGGAGGAGTCTTATGGGCGAGTCTTACAAGGATTTGGTTGCTTGGCAGAAGGCGATGCATTTGGCGGGCGAAATCTACCAAGCCACGCAGGCTCTCCCCCGAGACGAGCTCTACGGGCTGGCCAACCAGCTTAGAAGAGATTCTGTTTCAGTTCCCAGCAAAATCGCTGAAGGGCAGGCCCGGACCTCTGCAAAAGAGTTCCGTCATTTTCTCGGTCACGCGCGGGGATCGCTTGTCGAGATTGAGACTCAGCTCATGATGGCACACAATCTTGGCTGCCTGGCCCCACAACAGAGCCTCACTTTGCTCGAGGAGGCGGCGGACCTGGGTCGGATACTCAATAGCCTCATTGCGTCCGGCAAACATCCAACCTAGGCGTGCCATTCAGACCGGGTGATTCAATCTCTTCTGCGACCTAACAGCTGAGAACTATCCGCTATGCCGAATATGCATCACGTCGCCATCCTGCACGATGTAGTCCTTGCCTTCCAGGCGTAGCGTGCCTTTGGCGCGGGCGTTGGCTTCGGAGCCGGCTTCGAGGAGTTGGTCCCAGCGGATGGTTTCGGCGCGGATGAAATGTTTTTCCAGATCGGTGTGGATGGCGCCTGCACCCTCCTGGGCGCGCGTGTTGGCGGGAATCTGCCAGGCGCGGCACTCGTCTTCGCCCGCGGTGAAGAATGAGATCAGGCCCAGCAGCTTGTAGGTCGTGCGGATGAGGCGGACCAGGCCGCTCTCCTTAAGACCGTAACTGGAGAGAAATTCTGCGGCGTCGGCGTCACTCATTTCTGCCAGCTCGGCTTCGACCTTGCCACAAATAGCGGTGGCCGCCGCGTTGGGGCGGGCCGCAATCTCCGTGAGCTTGTACTTGCTCACGGCTTCTTCAAGTTCTTTGCCCAGTTCGGTGGACTCGCCGATGTTGAGCACATAGAAAATCGGCTTCTCGCTGAGGAACATGAAGCCGCGAAGGCGCTTCTTGTCCTCGGGAGTCATCTCCATTTCGCGCAGCGGCTTCTCAGATCCCAGATGTGCATTGGCGCGCTTGAGCAGCTCAAATTCTTTTTCGAGTTCGGGCGTCTTCATCTTCTTGAGATCTTTTTCCAGGCGGTCGAGGCGCTTTTCGATCTGGCCGAGATCGCTGACCATGAGGTCGAACTCGACATTCTTGATGTCGCGCAGAGGATCAATCTCCGCCACCAGCGGAACCGCGGGGTCTTCAAACACGCGCACCACGTGGGCGAGCGCGTCCACCTGGCGCAGATGGCCGATGTAGGCCGTCTCCTTCAGCGCGTCCTGGCCAATCGCGCCGACGTCGACGTATTCGACCGAGGTGTGCGTCAGTTTCTTCGGGTTGTAGAGCGTGGCCAGGCGGTCGAGGCGGTCGTCGGGAACCTTGGCGACGCCGATATGGGCCTCGCGCGGGTTGGCGTGGGCCTGCGCGGAAAGATGCGCTTTGGTCAGGATGCGGAACAGCGATGTCTTGCCTACCTGGGGCAGGCCAATAATGCCGGTTTTCATAAGTAAGCTTCTAGCTGATGCGTCGCAAACAGGTCAGGCCGGACGCACACCATCGACTTCAGCGAGCGTCAGACAACCTTTGAGGATAAACGATGGAGCGGGAATTGCCCAATCGTCTCGCGGCAGTTGGTTGGGGTGATGCTTGAAGACAAAACCTTAAACCACGAAGGACACGAAGGTTCACGAAGGGCTTTCTTTGTAGCGTTTCCTTCGTGTGACTTCGTGTCCTTCGTGGTGA
>JADGNP010000594.1 GCA_017883425.1 Candidatus Sulfotelmatobacter sp.
TTCGAGGCTCTGCCGCATGCTTTCTGGTATCACTTCCAGTTGCCGGAGACGAAAGAGGCGCTCGAATTGATGGCCAAGTTCTTCGACGACAAGCTGGGGCGATAGTCTGCCGTCCCGTGACGAATTACCTCGATTGACCGAGAACCCAGACGGAGAACCGATGATCCGAAGGCATGGTCAGCTGTCCGTTGTGCAAATCGCTCTTGTGCTGACGATGCTGGTCTCCATGGCGATTCTTGGTCACGCGGACGTCACCCTGCCAGCGTTGCTTGCCGATCACATGGTGATCCAGCGTGGTCTTCCGGTTCACGTCTGGGGCACGGCTGCGCCGCAGGAGGCTGTCTCCGTCACCTTCCGTGGCGAGACGAAATCAGGAACCGCCGACGACGACGGACGTTGGAGCGTGTTTCTGTCTCCGGGCGAGGCGGGCGGTCCCTTCCAGCTGAGCATCAAGGCAACGAACACGATCGTCCTCAACGACATTCTGGTTGGGGACGTCTGGGTCGCTTCCGGCCAGTCGAACATGGAATTCCCCATGACCGGTCTCGCCAACGCACAAGCCGAAATCGCAGCAGCGCAATACCCCAAGATTCGTCTGTTCCTTGTAAAGCACAAGCCAGCGGACTATCCGCTGGAGAATGTCGAGTCCAAAAGCTGGGCGGCATGCACTCCGGAAACCGTTGCCGACTCCTCCGCCGTGGCGTATTTTTTTGCGCGCAATCTCCAGCAGGTGGGCGTTCCCATCGGCCTGATCGAATCCTTCTGGGGAGGAACTGCGGCCGAGTCATGGACGAGTCTCAACGCGCTCTCTGCCGATGCTTCTTTGATGCCAGTTTTCTCGGCACGCGCAAAAACGCTCGCCACGGAATCGACCACCGTTTTGCATTTGCAACGCGAGGAACGCGAGTTTCAACAGGCGGTCGCGCAGGCCAAGGCAGACGGCAAGCCGCTTCCCTGGCGGCAATGGCATCCGGACTTCGCGGCATGGGCGCCGGCGGCGCTCTACAACGGAATGATCGCGCCTCTTACTCCGTTCGCCATTCGCGGCGTCATCTGGTATCAAGGCGAGTCGAACGACGGGCCGGATCGCGCCCCACTCTATGCCCGGCTTTTTCAAACCATGATTCGCGATTGGCGCAACGCGTGGGGTGAGGGAGATTTCCCATTCCTTTTTGTTCAGATCGCCAACTGGAACACGGCCGCCGAAGATCTGTGGCCGGATGTCCGCAATGCGCAGCGGCAGGCGCTCACGCTCAAGAACACGGGCATGGCAGTCACCATCGACATCGGCGACGCGGTCGACATTCATCCCAAGAACAAGCAGGATGTCGGTCTGCGTCTCGCGCTGGCGGCGCGTGCGATTGCGTATGGTGACAAAGTCGAGTGGTCCGGCCCGCTCTACCGCCAAGTCACGCAGGAGGAACATGCGCTGCGCGTGTGGTTCGACCATGCTGGCGGACTGGCGGCGAAGGGCGCGGAACTGACCGGCTTTGAGGTTGCCGGTGCGGATGGGAAATATTCCGCGGCGGAGGCCAAGATCGAAGGAACGTCCGTTGTCGTATCGAGCCCCGCGGTGCCGACGCCGGTTTCGGTTCGCTACGGATGGGCCGCCAATCCGAGTTGCGATCTCTTCAATAAGGAAGGCCTGCCTGCATCGCCGTTTCAGGCGCCGGAATAATAGAGGACCGATTGGATAATTATGCTGTTGACAGCATAATGCCTTCTATGACATAGTTGTGGCATGGCGTGGGAGGTTGAGTTCTGCGCTGAGTTCGAACGATGGTGGGACGACCTCTCTGCTGCCGAGCAGGAAAGCGTTGACTTCACCGTCAGCCTCCTGCAGGAGGCTGGACCAACGCTAAGGATGCCCCACTCCTCCGGCGTTGCGACGTCGCGGCATCCTCATATGCGGGAGCTGCGCATTCAGCATGAAGGGCGGCCCTATCGCGTCCTTTATGCGTTCGACCCGCGCCGGACGGCGATTTTGCTGATAGGCGGGGATAAGACTGGCAACAATCGCTGGTATGAGGACTATGTACCCGTCGCCGACGCCATCTACGACCGTCATCTGCAAGGTTTGGAGAATGAATAACGAATCCGCCCATTCAGGAGGGTGATGTATGGCGCGAAACTACAAGGAACTTCAGGCAAAGATGGACCCTGCCAGGCGCGCGACTAACCAGCATCGGGTTCGCCAAGAACTGCAGCGAATGGCTCTGGAGGAACTGCGCAACGCCAAGCAGGCGACACAGACCGACATGGCCGAACTGCTGGACGTGCCGCAAAGCTCGATCTCCCGTATCGAGCAGCGTGCTGACATGTATCTCAGCACACTGCGGAACTATATCCAGGCAATGGGAGGCGTACTGCAGGTTCAGGCTATCTTCCCCGACGGCGGTACCGTCATCCTTAGCCGCTTTGGCGATTACGAAGATCAACCCTACGTGGTTTATGCACAAGCGGAGAGCAACGGAACATTTCGTCTGCTCGCACGTCCCTGGCAGAATCAGGGAGACCTGCTCTCAACTAGAGTGCTCAAGGTCTCTGGATTTATGAAAGCAATGAAGGCTTTGCATCTCGCCGAATCTCAGATCTCTGCCATCCGGAAGAATGTTGAAGAAGCCGGTAAAAGCGAGATTGGCGGCGTAGCGGGGCTACGCGTTTTCAGTGTTCCCGACCTGGTAGCTGCAGGCTTCGAGGCAGCTGCTCCGGAATAGCGACCTGGGGGAGAGTCTCTTTTGGAATTGTCTCTCTATTCCCCATCTGCCGGCACAAGCAGGTAGCTGACGAACGCCACTTGCTTGCTGTCCGGGGACCACGACGGAACGTTGATGGTGCCCTGGCCGCCGAATAATTTCGCCAGGACCGTGATCTTCTTATCTGCGAGTGATATCAGGCGCAGCATCACATCTTTGTTCTCAGGATGTCCGGTCACATCCGCTCCGTAGGTGAGGAATACCATCCATTGGCCGTCTGGCGAAAGGTGCGGGAACCAGTTGTTGAGATCGTCGGAGAAGACTTGTTCCTGCTGGCTGCCATCGGGCTTCATGCGCCAGATCTGCATGTGGCCGGTGCGCTCGGAGTTGAAGTAAATATACTTTCCGTCCGGTGAATATTCCGGGCCGTCATCCAGCCCTTTGGCAGTGGTCAGCCTGGTCTCTTCGCCGCCGGCTGCGGGGATCGAGTAAATGTCGAACTCGCCGTTGCGCTGGCCGACGAAGGCGAGCGTCTTGCCGTCAGGCGACCAACCATGCCAGTAGGAAGGAGATTTCTGCGTGATGCGGCGCGGCGCACCACCTCCGAGGGGCACGATGTATACGAGCGATTCGTGGTCCCCTTGCGAATTGTCGCTGATGGCAAGCTGGGTGGCGTCCGGCGAAATGCCGTGATCGTTGTTGCAGAGGGTGGCGAAACCAGTGTCGATCGTCACCGGCTTATCGCTGCCGACTGCGAGGCGCTCGATGCGGCCTTCG
>JADGNP010000129.1 GCA_017883425.1 Candidatus Sulfotelmatobacter sp.
CCCAACTCGGTGCATTTCTCGATCGCCCATTCCATGCGGTCGAATTTGAAGATGGCGAGCAGGAGCGTGATGTTGGGTACAGGCGCTGCGGGCACTTCTTCCCCGAGTTCGAACTCGACCCGGCCCTCCTGGATGGTCACGATGCGTCCGCGCCGCACTGCGGAACCGGTGGCAATATCGAATTCCTGCCCTACACGGGCGCGCAGAACTCGCACCAGGTGATCGGCGTGGTTGCCGGTAAGGGCGGCGCGGTTGCCCGAGAATTCTTCGGCGATCCATCGGCGTCGGGTCATGGGGATGCAGCGTGCGCGTTCACGGTCGCCGCCGGCGAGATGCCAAGGCCTGCGCGAGAACTCTTCTTTCGCCCCGATGGGGCTCAATCAATTTTCCAACGCTACCCACGGCTTACCAGCTGCGGGAAAACTCAGGATTCGTATCAGGCTATGCCTTCAGGCATAGCGTAAGTGCCGGCCAATCAATCACGCCTTCAGGCGCTGCAGCGCGGAATAACGAGTTTTTCCGCAGCCTCTTACGCCGTAGGCTGAATTCTTTCGCCGCTCCGCGGCGGACCAGCTATCCGAACATGTCTTTCATCTTGCCGAGCAGCGACCGCAGCAAGGGCTGGTTGTCGACCTTCGAGAGGGCATCGAGCTCTTGCAGCAACTCTTTCTGGCGCTTGTTGAGCTTGGTCGGAACTTGCACGCGGACCTCAACGTACAATTCGCCTTTGCCGTGTCCGTTCAGCACGGGCACGCCTTTGTTGCGGATGCGGAATGTGGCGCCGGGCTGAGTGCCGTCGGGAATCTTCAGCACGTGCTCGCCTTCCATGGTCGGCACGCGGATATCCGCGCCCATCGCGGCTTGGGCGACCGATATCGGGACCACGCAGTGCAGGTCGTTGCCTTCGCGCGCGAAGAAGGGATGCTCTTTGACATGCAGCACTACGTACAAATCTCCAGCCGGCCCGCCGAACTGTCCAACCTCGCCTGCGCCGGAAAAGCGGATGCGCGTCCCGTCTTCCACGCCCGCGGGAACCTTGGCGTCGACCGTGCGCTGGCGCAGAATACGGCCTTCGCCTTTGCACTTCGGGCAGGGATCGGTAATCACGCTGCCTGTGCCCTGGCAGGCGGGACAGGTGCGAGCGATGCTGAAGAATCCCTGCTGGTAGCGAACTTGACCGCGGCCGCCACAGGAGCGGCATGTGGTTGGGCCCTTCCCGGGCGCCGCGCCGGAGCCGCGACAGTCCTCGCAAGCCTCGTGACGGCGAACCGTGACGCGGGACTCGGTGCCGAAGAACGCTTCCTCGAACTCCAGGGTCAAGTCTTCGCGGAGATCGGCGCCGCGCTGCACCCGGCTGCGACGGCGTCCGCCGCCGCCACCGCCGAACACGTCGCCGAAGCCGAAGAACTCTCCGAAGATGTCGCTGAAGTCCTGGAACACGGTGGGATCGAAGCCGGCAGCCTGCCCGGCGCCGCCGCCGAGTCCGGCGTGGCCGTAGCGGTCGTACACCGCGCGCTTGTCGGTGTCGGCGAGCACGGCATAGGCCTCGCTGACTTCCTTGAATTTTTCTTCCGAGTCGGGATTGTTGGGATTGCGGTCGGGATGGAACTGCAGCGCGAGCTTGCGATAGGCGCTTTTGAGTTCCTGTTCTGTGACGGTGCGGCTCACACCCAGCACTTCGTAATAGTCGCGTTTTCCGTTCGTCGTCAGAGTAAACCTTTCTTCAAAAAACAAAATCTGAGCAAGCTGGGGCCGGATGATTGAAGGTCTCGCATGGTCCTACTCTTCAGGGATTCTTGGCGACCTTGACCATCGCCGGGCGCAGCAGGCGGTCCTTGAACTTGTAGCCGCGCTGCAATTCCTCGAGCACCTCATGGTCGGCCGCGTCGGAGGTTTCCACCATCTCGATCGCCTCATGAACATGCGGATCGAATGGCTCGCCCTTGGCAGGAATGGCACGCACCCCCAGTTTCGCCAGTGCATCCTGCAACTGCTTGTAGATCAGCTCCACGCCGCTGCGGAAGTCGCCGGGGTCGGACTTTACTTGCAGCGCGCGCTCGAAGCTGTCGATGACCGGGAGCAGAGACTTGACCGCGTCCGCGGCGGCGTAGTCGCGGAAGTCCTGCTGCTCTTTGGAGGCACGGCGACGGGCGTTTTCGAATTCGGCCTGCGTGCGCGCCAGGCGGTCGAGCAAGGAGTCGCGCTCGGCCTTCAGCTTTTGCAATTCCGCTCCGGGACCGGAAGCCTCCGCAGCGACGGCTGCGCTGGGGGCGGTCTCCGAGGAGATTTCATCGCCGTCCGCAGGAGGAAGTTCGTGTTCGAGATCAAGCCCTGCTATTTCCGTTTCCGATTTTCCGTTGGCTTTCTTCATAACAACGTGCACATTACTCCGATTCATTCAGGATCTTGTCGAACAGGCGCGCGATATACGAGACCGCAGTGATGGTGTGCTGATAATCCATTCGCGTGGGGCCAATCACCGCCAGCGAACCCATGACTTCGTTGCCAGCGTGCGCGGGTGCTCCGATCAGCACGAAATTCTGCATCGACGGCAAGGTCTGGTCGAGTCCGATGACGACGCGAACAGCCTCCTGCTTCACGTCGAGGTAGGCGCCGAGAAGCTGGACGACCTTTTCTTTTTCCTCCAGCGTCTTGAGCATCTCCTGGAGACGCTGCCGGTCCTGCTCGCCGGTGACGAGGTTGGCCGCGCCTTCGACGAAGACGAATTGCGAGCTCTGCTCGGCCGCCAGCGCGCCTTGCTTGTAGAGCTGCTCGATCGAATTCATCAGGCGGTCGTATTCGCTGCGCTCCTGCTCCAGGCGGCGCGCGAGTTCGGAGCGCACGGATTCCATGGTCCAGCCTCGGAAATTATCGTTGATGTAGCGCGCAGCCAGGTCCAAGTCCGACTGCGATAAATCGAGGCGCAGCACGCGGTCCCGCACCAGGCCGGAACGGGTGACGAGCACGGCCAATACTTTCTGTTCCCCGAGGCGCGAGAAGTATACGTGCTCCAGCGCGTTCTTCGGACCGCTCACGGCCACCGTCACACCGACGTTGTGCGAAATCAGCGAGAGCACGTGCGAGGTACGCTCCATGAACTCCTGCACGTCGGTGATGCCGGCGAGCGAGTCGGAGATCATGGTCTCTTCCTGGGGCGCCAGACGGGCCGTGCCGGAGATCTGTTCGACGTAATAGCGATACGCCTCGGTCGTGGGCACGCGGCCGGCAGAAGCGTGCGGCTGCTCGAGGAAGCCGGCATCGGAGAGATCGGCCATCACGTTGCGGATGGAGGCGGGGCTGAGTCCTTCGCGGTTGGAGCGCGCGAGCGTGCGCGAACCGACGGGCTCACCCGTGGAGATGAAGGTCTCCACGATGGCAGTCAGGATTTCGCGTTCGCGATTCCCGATATTGGGGTCAGCAGGCATACCCAGTCTTGTCCGTTGTCTCAATCCGAGCGGCGGCAGCCGGGGAGAGAAACCGCTTCCGATTCATTCTACCTAACTATTTTAGATGCAGAAGGTTGGCTTTTGGATCAAAGTTGCGATCCGGGGTGGATTTTAGGAACGGGAGGGAGGCCTTGCAGGCAGGGACAACGCCGAAAGCTTTTAACCGCAAAGCTCGCGGAGAAAGGCCGCGAAGGACGCAAAGAGAAGAAGGCAATGATCCTCCTCTGCGCTCTCTGCGGCTTTTCTCTGCGGTCTCGGCGGTTAAAGGCTTTTCTCGCCCTGTCAAACACCCTGCAGCTATCATGGACCACGCAAAGAGAAGAAGACAACGATCTTCCTCTGCGTTCTCTGCGGCTTTTCTCTGCGGTCTCGGCGGTTATAGGCTTTTCTCGCCCTGTCAAACACCCTGCAGCTATCATGGACCTACATCGATGCGAGCCAAGCCTCACATTGTGGTCATCGGAGCCGGAGCCTTCGGCGGATGGACGGCGCTGCATCTGCTGGAGTGCGGAGCGCGCGTGACCCTACTCGACGCCTGGGGCCCCGGCAATTCGCGGGCGTCTTCGGGCGGGGAGACACGGGTCATGCGCGGCACCTACGGTCCCGATCAACCTTACACAGAGATGGCGGCCCGCGCGCTCAGGCTTTGGCAGAAGTATGAGCGGCGATGGAAGCGGCAGTTTCTTCACCGCACCGGCGTGCTGTGGATGGCCTCGGGACGCGACGATGCGTTCGAGAGCGGATCGGTCGAGATGCTGCGTGCGGCGAAGATCAAGTTTCAGGAACTCTCGGCGGCGCAGATGAAGAAACGCTGGCCGCAGATTAATTTTGAAGGCATCCAATGGGGAATCTTCGAGCCCGAATGCGGATACCTGGATGCGCGCGCGAGTTGCCAGGCCGTGGTCGAAGCTTTCGTTACGACGGGCGGGCGGTACCGGCAACTCGCCGTGCTGGCCGGTGAATTAGAGAATGGACCGTTGCGCAGTCTCGCGCTCTCCGACGGCTCCCGGCTCAAAGCCGACTGCTACGTGTTCGCCTGCGGACCGTGGCTGGGCAAGTTGTTCCCTCAAGCCGTCGGCGACTTGGTGCAACCCACCAAGCAGGACGTTTTCTTCTTTGGCACTCCTGCGGGGGATGATCGTTTCAGCGACGGGCATCTGCCAGTATGGGCCGATCACCGGGGACGCTTTCGTTACGGCATTCCAGGAAGCGATCGGCGCGGGTTCAAGATCGCGGACGACACGCGGGGGCCAGCGTTCGATCCGACATGCGGCGAGCGAGTTGTCAGCCCGAAAACGCTAAGAGATATTCGCGAATATGTCGGCTTTCGCTTCCCTACCCTGAAAGACGCGCCGCTGGTGGAGACTCGCGTTTGCCAGTACGAGCAGACTCCGGACAGTCACTTCATCATCGACCGGCATCCGGCGATGGAGAACGTGTGGCTCGTGGGCGGCGGATCGGGGCACGGTTTCAAGCACGGCCCGGCGATCGGGGAGATGATGGCGGAACTGATTTTGAAGGAACGCGACGCCAATGCGATCTTTCGCCTGGCGCGATTCAAAAAGGCTTAACCACAGAGGACACAGAGGAATTCCTCTGTGTCCCCCGTGTCCTCTGTGGTTAAAAGCCTTTTTACTGAATCTGAATCACGCTGGCCGGCGCGTTTGCCCTGATCTCCGTTACACGCGAGACGACGTTCTTCGCGAACTCAAAGATCGACTTGGCGTGCGGCGAGTTCTCGCCTTCGAGCACGACTGGCGTGCCACCGTCGCCACACTTGCGCACTTCGGGGTCGAGCGCGATGTTGCCCAGGAACGACACGCCGAACTGCAGCGCCATTTTCTCGGCGCCGCCGCGCGAGAAGATGTCCACTTCGTGCTGGCAGTGCGGGCAGGTGAAATAGCTCATGTTCTCGACCACGCCCACCACGTCCACCTTCATCTGGCGGAACATTTCAATGGCCTTGCGCGCGTCCTGCAGCGAAACGTCCGACGGAGTCGAGACCACCACCGCGCCCGTCAGCGGCACCGTCTGCACCAGCGAGAGCGCAATGTCGCCCGTGCCCGGCGGCAGATCCACGATGAGATAGTCGAGTTGTCCCCACTCCACCAGGCCCAAAAACTGCCGCACGATCTGGTGCAGCATGGGCCCGCGCCAGATGATGGGCTTGTCGCCGGGATTGAGGAATCCGACCGAAATCACTTTCAGTCCAAACGCCTGGATCGGCTCAATGCGGTTCTCGCCAACCATCCGCGGCTGGGTGTTAACCCCCAGCATGAGGGGGACGTTGGGCCCGTACACGTCCGCATCGAGCAGCCCGACTTTGTGTCCCATCTTGACCAGAGCCACGGCCAGGTTCACGGCCAGCGTGGTCTTGCCCACGCCGCCCTTTCCCGACCCAACGGCGATGATGGCGTCCACCCCCGGCAGCGGTTGCGGCCCCTGCGGCGTTGGACCTTGTCCATGCTGATGCGGCATTTGTGCGTTCAAAGGATCACACTCCAGATAGGAAGTAGAAGATGCGGCAGAACCCCAAGCTTTGATTATACAGAGGGGGATGGCGCGAGCGGGCTCGCGAGGGTAGCCGAGTAGCTAGGCGCGTTCAGAGTATTAGGTCAAAGCATGGTCGTCGTACGAAATCCAAAAGCATCAGTCGGTTCTCAACCGTCCTTCGATCATCCTGTTTCGTAGGCCGTCCCGGGATCTAGACCGGGAAGGGCACGACTTGCAGTCTTGCCGCATGACTCACGATTCGTATCAGGCGATGCCTTCAGGCATCGCGTAAGTGCTGGTTAATCAATCACGCCTTCAGGTGCTGTAGCGCGGAATGCGAGTTTTTCCGCAGCCTCTCCAGGCGCTGTAGCGCGGAATGCGAGTTTTCCCGCAGCCTCTGAAGCCGTGCCCTTCCCAAACCGCCTTTGAAAGTTGTTAGGCTTTGTTGTCGTATTCCAGAGTAATTACTACTTTCCCTCTCGCGTGTCCTTCCTCCAGATACCGGATCGCCTCAGGCACCTCACTCAACCTGTAACACCTGTCGATGACCGGTGTGACCTTTCCGGACTTCATGAGTTCGTGCATGAGGGTTAGGTCCTCTTTGTTCACTTTCGCGAGAAGCGAGACGAACTTCTGGCTGCCCAACCGTGACCACACCCGCATTGCGATCGTGCGAACCAGCGGACCAATCATCCACCGGCCGGCCGTCCCTCCGGCCATGATGTAGATCCCCTTGGGATTTAAGACGCGCCTGCATGCTGATAGCGAGTGGTTCGCCACGAGGTCGAAAATGATGTCGTAACGTTGCCCACTCTTGGTGAAATCCTCTTGGGTGTAATCAATGACGCGATCCGCGCCGATGGATCGCACCATGTCCACATTCCTCGTGCTGCATACTCCGGTCACCTCTGCGCCGAAAGCCTTGGCGATCTGCACCGCGAACGTGCCCACGCCTCCCGCCGCACCGTTGATCAAGACCTTCTGCCCCGGCTGAACGTGTCCCTTGTCGCGAAGCCCCTGCAACGCGGTGAATCCCGCAATACCTACCGCCGCCGCCTGCTCAAACGTCACGTTCTCCGGCTTCATCGCCAACGCCGATTCGGATGTGCACGCGTACTCGGCAAAGGCCCCGCGGCAGGTCCCGAATAACTGGTCGCCTGCTTTGAACTGCGTAACGTTCCGGCCGACCGCTTCCACCTGGCCGGCCACATCCACGCCGAGTCGCGTGTCCTTTGGTCTGCGCGGTCCGGCCATCAGGCGAAGCAGGTACGGCTCGCCTCTTATGAAATGAAAGTCGTAGGGATTGACCGAAGCCGCACGAACTTTGATCAACACTTCATTGTCCCCAGCGGTCGGCTTTTCAATTTCTTCCCATTGCAGAACATCGGGTGAGCCGTAGCTGCGATAAACGATAGCTCTCATGACGCGGATACCAGCACTGATGCTAGCACTGCACCTGGACAACGAATGTAACCCTGCGCGCCGCTGCTGACCCAAGCTGAATCTACGAGGGTGCCCCGTCCAAGCTCCGCGCTAAAGCGCGGATTCATTTTTGAGAGACTTAACGGCACGACTGAAGTCGTGCCCTTCCCGCCGAAGGTCTCGGCATTCACGCCAGTTTGCGCTGAAAAGCAGAACCGCAGATCGGGAAGGGCATGACTTCAGTCGTGCCGCATCTTGCTGAAGTGAGAAGGCTTCAGCCCCTGAGGATCGCTGCAGCGATCTTCTCTCTATCGAGGAGTAAGCACGAAGAGCAACCCTCAGGGGCTAAAGCCCGCGCCATTTGCAGGCCTAGACGGCACGGCTGAAAGCCGTGCCCTTCCCAAGACATTTCTCCAACCGCTCCCGGTTACACAACTTCCAAACGGATTCTTCCTAGATAACCGCGGTCAACGGCCTCAATACCCTTCGCCCTCGATCCGCACCTTACCCTTGAACATCCGGAACAGCAGGGTGAAGTAGCCGAGCGCCAGAATCATCCCGAGAATCCACCAGGTGAGGCCGACGGTCAGGCCATGCAGGCCGGCCGCGGTGTTGTAGATGGTCAGGTTGAGCGCGGGATCCGTGCGGGCCGGAAGCACCACGGGATAGAGGGCGAAGGCCGCCCCTACGAGCATGCCCACGATGTAGAAGGCCGAAGCGACGAAGGCAAGCTTCTCCTTCGCCGGGTCTGGGCCCTTGCGGATGGCGTAGATCATGACCGCCAGACTGCCGTACACGACTGCAGGAATCAGATATCCAATGAGGTGTTGCTTGTAGTTATCCAGAATGGTGGGGCGGATGTAGATCGTTGCTACGAGTCCCAAGATCGTGAGGAGCACTTGCAGCGGCCACGCCCACAGGGCCACCGTCCGGGCACGACGGTTTAGATCGCCTTCCGTTTTCACCGCAATGTATAAGGAACCGTGCGTGGTCAACGTGACCAGCGCCATCACGCCGGTGAGAACGGTGTACCAGTCGAGGATGCCGGGATTCGCGCCGGCCCGGAAGTTGGTCCACAGAGGTTCGAAGAAGTAGCCATCGGCTGCGAGAGGAACGCCGCGGACGACATTTCCCAGGGCCGCGCCGAAGAAGATCGTGAGCAGCAGGCTGGAGACGCAGAAGACGACATCGAAGAATCCCAGCCAGACGGGATTCTTCATGTGCGCCCGCAGTTCAATGCCAATGCCGCGCAGCATCAGCAGCCAGAGCACGATCATGAGCGGCAGATAGAAGCCGCTGAAGCTGGAGGCATAGAGCAGGGGGAATGCGAAGTAGAGGGTGCCTCCGGCGGCGAGTAGCCAGACTTCGTTTCCGTCCCACACGGGGCCGATGGCGCGCATGATTTTGCGGCGCTCCTCGGGCGTGCGGGCGGCGCCGAGGTAGATCACACCGGCGCCGAGGTCGAAGCCATCGAGCACCACGTACGCTGCCACCATTACTGCGACGATCATGAACCAAAGCGTTGCCATCGTAATCCTCATTCTGTTGTGTTGTCATTTCGAGCGAAGCGAGGAATCTGCTTTCTCGTGGTGCAGACAAAACAGCAGGTTCCTCGTCGCTACGCTCCTCGGAATGACAAATCGAGGAGAGTGTGTCGATCATTAACGGCAGGGCCCGTATCCGTGTTCTTCCCGGGCTGGCCCTCGCCATGTGGGGGCGCGACGCCCCCACGACAGCCGGCGGGACGCCGGCGCTACTTAGTGTCCCGATCCCGGCTCGGCTTCTGGACCCTGCTCAACTTCTCGGCGCACCAGAAACAGGAACAAAATCCCGAGCACCGTGTACATGCCCATGAAGCCCAAGAGCGTGAACATCCCGTTCCCTGCCGAGACTGTCTTCGAATAGCCGTCCGCGGTGCGCATGAGCGAATAGACTAACCACGGCTGCCGCCCCAGTTCCGCGGTCATCCAACCGGCGGTATTCGCGATGTAGGGGAACGGCAGAGCCAGCAGCAGAATCCACAGCATCCAGTGGCTGGAGAACAACTTGCCGCGCCACAAAAGCAACGCCGCCACCACGGAGATGGCGATGAAGAGTGTGCCCAGTCCCACCATGATGTGGTAGCTGAAGTAGAGCAGTGCAATGTTCGACGGCCACTGATCTTCGGGGAAGGCATCCAGCCCTTTCACCTCAGCCTTCCAGGCGCGGTAGGTCAGAAAACTGAGCGCGTCGGGAATCACCAGCGGATTGTCGATCTTGCGCTCATCCACGTTGGGCTGGCCGACCAGAACCAGCGGTGCTCCCGGCTGGCTGGCAAACAAGGCCTCCATGGCGGCCAGCGTTACCGGCTGATTCTCGGCAATCAAACGGCCCTGGCCCTCGCCGGTAGGAAAAAGCTGCAACACACTGAAGATCAGCCCCGCCACAACTCCCACTCGCACGAAGATGCGGCCGTGCGCTTCAAACTTGCCCCACAGCAGGTAGAACGCACCCACGGAGGCCATGACGAATGCTCCCGTGATCACGGCACCACTCATGTTGTGCGCATACTGCCACCACGCCCAGGGATTCAGGACCAGAGCCCAAAAGCTGCTGAGCTGCACCGATCCGTCGGCAGCTTTGGCATAGCCCACGGGATGCTGCATCCAGGCATCGGTCGCAACGATGAAGAATCCTGACAGCCACGATCCGAGAAATACCGCGACGGCCGACCACCAGTGGGCCCGCGGGCTCAGCCGTTTCTCTCCGTACAAGAACAGGCCCAGGAAGGCCGACTCCAGGAAGAAGGCGAACATGCCTTCCATGCCCAGGGTCTGGCCGATCACGCCTCCGGCAAAGCGCGAGAAGTGCGACCAGTTCGTGCCGAACTGAAATTCCATGGGGATCCCGGTCACCACACCCAGCACGAAGTTGATGCCAAATATGCGCGCCCAGAAGCGCGCCGCCTGGTGGTAGGTCTCATCGTTGCGGCGCAGGCCCAGCGTCTTGAGCACGACGATGAGCGGCGCCAGCCCCATAGTGAGCTGCGGGAAGAGATAGTGGAAGGTAACGGTAAAGGCGAAGTGGAGGCGATGAACTAAGAGGGCACTATCCATGAAGAACCTCAGCGCGCCACTAGGCTAAACGTTCTGTTGAAACTCTTTATGTGACGCGAATCACAGGCCGCTTTGAAAACTCAACGCGCCTTGCGCCGCCGCTCCAATTCGGACCGCCGGATCTCGCGGCGCCTGCCGGCATCGTCGTAGCGGCGTCGTTGCTCGTCGGTCTCAGGAATTACGGCCGCGACTTTCAATCGCTCTCCCGCGCTGTCAATGGCCACGAAGGTCAGGTGGGCGGAGGCCACGTGCTGCGCGGTGTCGGCGATGTAATTTTCAACGAAGACTTTCACGCCGACTTCCATGGAAGTGTGGAAAACACGGTTGACCGAGGAGCGGAGGATGACCAGGTCGCCGACGCGCACGGGAACCAGGAAGTCTGTGTGATCGACCGAGGCGGTCACGACGTAGTTGCGGGAATGGCGGTGCGCAGCCATGGCGCCGGCCAGATCGATCCAATGCATCAGGCGTCCGCCGAGCAGGGCGGCCAGCGGATTGGCGTCATTCGGCAGTACGATTTCGGCCATTTCGGATTGCGAATCCCGGACCGGGCGAGGCGCCAGCATATCGTCTGTCATGCGTGTTTTCCTTTCTTGACGAGGCCGTTGTTTCTCGGGCCGCTGTTTCTCAAGCTCTCTTTCTTAGGTACGATTCCAGGAAACATTCCGCCATCTTCTGGATGCGCGCGTCGTCGTGCCGCCGCAGCCAAGTCGCTCGCGACAAGTCAAATTCCAGATCGCCATGTTCGACGGGCCGATGATTTCGTTCGCAAACACAACGGAGAACAAGGACGCGTGCAGGAGCAGCCGCGCCATTTCGTGGTTCGGGGCGAATGGCCGAGTCGTGCGGAGCGGAGACGGCGAAGCGCACGGCGTCCCAAAGGCGCTCCGGCGGCGACCAGCTACAACCGCCGGCATACCCGAGATTGCAGAATGCTTCCAGAACGTCTTGCGGCGGGGCGTCGCCTTCGTGCCCGGGAGCGGTGCAGTGCCCGCACCATCCGCTTCCGAGCGGAAGCCTCGCCGGATGCGGCCAGCTGCCGTTTTCCAGTCTCGCCACCGGCATGAAGTACGGGCAGGCCAAATTGTGGTCTCAGACTCAGGAATTGTTGGGACTGGCAATTGTAATCAGTTGGAGGAGGTCTGGCCAGCTTCCAG
>JADGNP010000595.1 GCA_017883425.1 Candidatus Sulfotelmatobacter sp.
GGCGTTGGAAACGCCGGGCTATTTTCAGAGGTCCCTACAGGGACCGTGAGACCCTCGCGGCGCTAACATTCAGCCAACCAAAATCGAAATGCACGGCTGCCCTGTCGCAGGTCCCGGAGGGACCGCTGATAATAGCCCGCCAGTTCCACTGGCGGGAAATGCGTGATCCAAGAAACGAACCGTGTCCCGTAGGGACACCTGAAACCGTAGCAGGGCGTCGCTTTCGCGTAGCTAAACCCCAGAGGATATCCGGCTATTGGGTTGTAGCTGTATAAAAGAAAACCCCGCCCAAGCGAAGCTTGGACGGGGCACCCGCGAATCTCGGTTTGATCATGACGCGCCGGGCGATCCGCCGATTTCAGCCGCTTATGCCAACCCGTGAAAAAGCATCCTCGCGCTGATGCAGCCGCGCGTAGAACGTCTCCAGCGCGGAGAAATAAAGGAACAATTGAAATCTGGCATCCAAGAAGCCTTGCTGATGCCGACGCGAATCCGGGGCCGAGCCATGTGACGGGATGAACGTAGCACTCAAGATCGCATAATAGAAAAGGGCGTAGCCGAGATATTTCATCCAGCCAGGCGTCGCCCGGAACTGCTTGGCGCCACCTCGCACTCCCGTCACAAACGCGACCAAGAGCACCACAAAGGCGCCGTTGCCGATTGTGACCGCAACCGTAGATGGGATAAGTGGCTTACCGGTGACCTCTCCGATCAGCATCGCCACGGTTCCCGCGAGGCCGGCGATCGCGAGCACGAGTCCTACCGACGCCAGAATCCGCTCCCAACCGGGAAGGTCGGCGTCCGGACTTTGGGGACGAAACGGAGCCGCCGCCTTGACCATCGGCTCCAGATCGACTTCGCGAAGCTGGGAGCCCGACGGATTGCCGGGATCGTAGCGGACGGCGATCTGCTTCTTGTCGAGCGCATCGGCCCAGGCATTGGCTTCGTCGGGATGGTCAAAGGTTTTCCGGAAGGAACCGGAGAAGGTCTCGGCAGCGACGCGGTAAGTGTAACGGAGCGTGAGCTTGGTTTTCTTCTCTTGCGAGTCGACGCCGGCGCTGTCGATGCGGCCGTAGCTGATGGGCCAGGTTTCACTGCGCCGCTGCTGGTATCCGTGCCACGCCCTCTGCACCATAGCCAGAACGAGCGCTCCGGCTAGTCCGACCAGGTCCCACTTCCACTGCGCGAAATGGATGGCTGCCATGAGAAGGGAAGTGTACATCCTCGCGCAGGCACAAAGAAGCCCCGCTCTTGCGAGCGGGGCTTGCTGGGACAGGAATGTCCAACCTACAGTCGAATGACGATTAGTCGACCACTCAGGGTTTTGGTTGCTTCGGTTTGGCTGCAGTTTCTTTGGTGACCGTGACCGGCTCGTGCTGGCGCTTTCCGCTCGCCTGTCCGGTCGCGAGATCCCGCGGACTCTTGACATCGGAACTGGTGCTGCTTGCAGCTGTGTTCTGGAAGTTGGCTTGACCGGGGTTCTTCGGAGCGGCCACATCGGCCTTTCCATCACCATTCACGTCGCCCGCGGCGACCCGGGATTGGCCCTGGGTAGTTTTCGGCTGGCTGATCTTGGCGGCCGGAGCTTGCCAGTCATCGCTGGCCATGGTCTTGCCGGTTGCCTTCCCTGTGGCCGCCTCCCGCGCCGAATCTTCTGCGGTCACGGTTACCGGTTTATGCATCCGCTTGCCACTGGCCTGACCGGATGCGGCATCGCGCGGAGTTGTCACCTGGTCTTGAGCCGGCGCCTTCTCCTTGCTTTGGTCCGATTGTGCAACTGCCACTGCTGACAGACATGCCAATGCTCCAACAATCAGAATCTTGTTGCTCATTATTCTTTCTCCTTGATGTGCGAATGAACCAGATGGGGACACTCGTTGTGCGAGCGTCTGGATTGCCCCAATGCAATCCATCGATGTTCTAGGGTTAGGAGGGGACGGGGCAAGTTACGGAGGTACAAGGGGCTACTCGGGAAGCTCGTAAACCTGAGGTGTGGTGCTAGATTCAGGTGTTCCCAGGCGGCGTTGCAACGTCGAGTGTGGCCGGGGAAGGAAATGAACCGCGTTCCGTAACCCCGCCCAAGCGAAGCTTGGACGGGGCACCCTCAAGATTCGATGGGATCGTGATAGGCCGGGCCACCGCCGGGCGGGCCTTCGTTCTTGCTGACGGCTGAGAACTAACCGATGACCCAAGCTATTCCCCACTTTCTGAGTGTCGGTTGAAATCACCGAGCACGCTTGACTCGCTCTACCCCGTGCCGTATCGTCGGCCTTGTGAAACGTCGGCTGGCGATACTTCTCGCGTCGTTCGTTTGCTCTGGCAGCCTCACGCTCGCCCAGACTGAAGGCAGCGAAGGAATGTGCCCGCTGTCTGACGCACGAGCGCAAAAATCGATCGACGCTTTCTCCAAGATAGCGCCCATCCTCAACGAGGAACCGCGCTGCCTGAACTGCCACGGGGGCGTGAATCCCTACGTCGACGGCGTTGGAGACGGGCGCACGGAACATGGCGGCGGCAAGACGGTCGAACATGAAACTGACTGCAACGGCTGCCACAACACCATGGCTCCGAAACGTGGCGGTGTTGAAAAGTCACACTGGAATATTCCGCCGCCCATATTTTTCTTCCTCGGAAAGGACGCCCCGACGCTGTGCGCAATGATGCACGAGGAGTTCAGAGGGGACGAACGGAAGTTCATCGAGCATCTCAGGGACGACCACGGGGACGACAATTTCGTGGGCACCGCCTTCATGGGCAACCGGGGACTCAGTCCGGAGGATTATCCCGAAATTCCTCCCCAGCCACCCCCCAACATTGACGGCCCAGGCCTAGTCAAACTCGGCGAAGATTGGCTCGCCACCACCGATGGTGAGTTCGTGGGATGGGATGCTTTCGACTGTGGCTGCAAAATCCTCCGCTACGCCATCCGAGTGACTGCATCCACCGAGTTCACCAAAGGTCGACTCCAGCACAAAAGTGCCCTGCAACCGGTGGATATCCCGATTACGTTTAAGGATGACGGCACCTTCAGCGGGGAAGCATCGGCCAATTTTCTGGCCGCGGCAAAGATGGCACCGTGCACCGGGCAATCGACCGCCAATCTGAAAATCCGCGTCTCCGGCCACCTGACCCAGACCTACACTAATCACGACCTGCACTTCAAAATGGAAAACGCGTCGCCCACCGTCACCCGCCTCAGCGGCCAGTGCGTCCCGTTGGGCAGCTTCGGCAACAAGAGCACCCAGTCGGAGCAAACGGCCCTGCCTTTCGAATCGGACCAAGGCAGGGTTACAGAAAAATTCAACTACGAGATGCCCGAAATCTTTCCCGGATTCAAGTCAAAAATGCAGTTGGAGATCGTAAAGCTGCCTGACTCGCAGAAGTAGACTCGTTCCTCAGGAAGGCAGCCAGCGTGAACACCGTGATTCAAGCTGCTTTCCAGCCTGGCGGCGCA
>JADGNP010000130.1 GCA_017883425.1 Candidatus Sulfotelmatobacter sp.
CCGGGCTCACTGGATGGCTCTTCTTCTGCTGCTGGCAGCCGGCGCCGCCGTTCGGTTATTTTGCCTGGCCCGCAAACCCTTCTGGTTCGACGAGTGTTTCAGCGTGGAAGTCGCGCGGATTAGCTGGGGCAACTTCCTGCACCTGCTGTGGTGGCGCGAAGCCAATATGTCCCTGTACTACGTTCTGCTGCGGATCTGGCTGAACGTTGGCCTGAGCGTTGATCCGCACTATGGGCAAGGCGAGTTCTTCATCCGCAGCCTGTCGGTGGTGATTGCCGCGGCCACACTGCCGGCAATCTACTGGCTGGCCCGGCAACTCTATGACCGGCGCGTCGCTGTGATCGCGGCGGCTCTGTTCACGTTCAATGCCTACAGCGTTCGCTACGCCCAGGAAGCGCGCAGCTACGCGCTCTTTCTGCTGCTGGCGACGCTCTCCTCGGGCTTCCTGATTGCCTTGGTGCTCGAGCCGGCACGCCGCAACCGGCTCGGCTATGTCGTGGTCAGCATTCTGGCGGTGTACGCGCACTTTTACGCGCTGCTGTTGTTGGCAGCGCACTGGCTGGCGCTGCGCTGGCTGGGAAACCGAGAACGCGGTCCAGATCAATCCAGCGTACAGCTGTCCACGCAACTGCGGCGTGCCTGGATAACGATTGGGCTCGCCGTGCTCCCTCTGCTGGTTTTTGTGGCCAAGACAGGGGCCGGCCCGATCCGTTGGATTCAACGGCCCGGCCTTCGCGATGTGCTCAAGTTGTACCAGTATCTGGCCGGCGGCAGCAGTTGGGCTCTTCCGGTAATCTGCGCGGTGGCCGGCATCGCGGCGGTGATCCCGGTCAGGAAATGGTTATGGGCACGCGATCGGAACTGGGAGACGTGGCGGATCCAGTTCCTGCTCCTCTGGCTGTTTTTTCCTGTGGTACTGACGGTTTTGCTGTCGTTCGTCCGTCCGGTCTTTCTGGGCCGCTACATGATCTTCTGCCTGCCCGCGCTCCTGATCCTGGTGGCCGCCGGGCTGGCGCGGCTGCGCCAATCGTGGCTGCTTGCAGCCGCGCTCGTGGCGATATTGCTTCTTTGCTCGCAGGGAATCTTCTTCGTCAACGGTCACGACTTCGACGACGAACGGGACGCTTGCGGCGCAGCCACCGACTTCATTCTCGACCACACCCAGCCGGGAGACGCTGTCGTCTTCCACATCGCCGCAACCCGCATTCCCTATGAGTTTTTCCGCTCCCTGCGGGCTGGGGAGAATACGGCCAGTCCGGCCTTCACGGCTCAACTCGGACCGGAGATTCTGTTTCCCTACCACGGAGCAGGTCTCGACTACCGCGACTTCACGGGCAAGCCCACAGCAGATTTCCTGCGCACGGTGGGGCCCAGCCATGCCCGCGTGTGGATCGTGCTGATGAACAACGAATCCGCGGGGAACCCCGATCCCACAACGGGGATGCTGACGAAGATTCTGCCGGAATCGTTCCCCAAGATGCTGCGCTGGCAGTTCACGAAAGTCGAAGTCCGGCTGTATAGCAGACAGTAGCCCGCGGCCTCCTGGCGCCCTACGCAATGGAACCTGTTATGTCTGTAAGTTATGGGAGAGGGAGAGCAAGAGCTTTTAACCGCAGAGGTCGCGGAGGGGACGCGGAGGCCGCGGAGAACAGCGGCCTGGCCTTGGGAGAGTCTTCACTGATGCCGCGAATTTGTGGAACGCCACATTCGGCAAAATGGAAAGCCTCCTTCGCTTGGGGCTAAGGAGGCTGACTCGTAAAAGCGCGAACCCCGTTGATTTTTATTTCGGTTGATCCACCGTAATTCCGCCGCCTTGGCTTTGCGCGGCTTTTTCGGCTTTCGCTTTCTTCACGCGCAGGGTTTCGTCGACCCAATGGTCCGCAGTCTTCAGGTCTTCCGCGCGGGCGGCCAGATCGTCACACTCAACGTCGCCTTTTTCCCGGAACATCAGGTTCAGGTAGGCCATGGCATCGTCATAGTCCGGGCGGATCTGGATGGCCTTGTTGAGACTGTCGATGCCCTCCTGGATGGCGGGCGCATTCTTTATCTTCAACTCGTCGCAGACCTTTTTCTGATCCTTGTTCTTCGGATTCAGATTCTCTTCCGGCTTCATTCCTAAAGCAGCGCGTTTTTCCATGCGCGGCAGGTAGCAGGCCGTCCAGTCGATCACGCCGACGGAGTAGTACGGCTCAGGATCGTTCGGGTCCAAGTTCGACGCCATGCGGTAGTACTTCTTGGCGTCGTCCCACTTCTTCATGTTCAGGTACAGGTAGGCGATGCCTTTCGCGCTGTTCACCTTCTGATCGCGCGAGGGATTGGCGTCGATCACCCTCTGATATTCGTCGATGGCTTGCTGGGCTATGCGCAAATTATCCGGCGAGTCCACGCCGGGAATGTATTGCGACACGAACGCGGTGGCCAGATACATACGAGCGTTGATCAGGGTCGGGTCCAGTTGAATCGCCTGCTGGAAGTGGTCGATCGCCTGCTCGTAATGGTTGTCCTTGTAGGATTTCACACCCTTGTTGAGTTGGTCGCGGGCCCGTAGCTTGTTACAGCCCACAGAGGAGAAGAGCGCCAGCGCTACCGCCGCCAGCGTGAGCAGTCTTAGATTCTTATTCATTGCGGTATCAGTCTCCCTCGACACAGCATCCTAGGCCCAGAGACATCGGTTTGACAAGCGCGGTTTGACAAGCGCGGGCCGCGGCAGCACGGAAGCGGCACGCTCCCGTGCAGTGGGCCAAATACGAAATACGCACTCCGGGCTTGCCGGACGGGCAGTTCAGTTGCCCGCTTCGATCTTCGCGGTAATGAGACCGACCTTGTCCACGCCTGCAGCGTGAGCCAGATCGATCACGTTGGCAACATTGGCGAAGGGGATAGCGTCATCGCCCTTCACAAACATGACCTTTTCCTGGCGCAGTTTGTAAATATCGGTCAGACGCCCCTGCAGGTTGTCCCAAGTGGCGTCTTCGTTATTGATCTTCACGCCCGGCTCCGAGCCGGCGCCACGGTCGATCAACTGCACGACGATGGTACGGTCGGGGGTAGTGTTCTTGGGCGCGTTGGGCGGAGGCGGCTGAGGAACCAGCGCATCCAGGCCTTTGGGGGTGACGGGTGAGATCACCATAAAGATGATCAACAGCACCAGCAATACGTCAATGAGCGGTGTGACGTTGATGTTTGCATTTTGGCCTCCGCTCGTGCCAACTGCCATTGACATGGTCGTTCTCCTCTATTGCCCTGGCGCAGCCGGAGCTGGCGGGGCGTTTGGAGCAGTCTTCCTCTGATCGGTAAGCAAGCCTAGATCATCGACCCCGGCGGCACGAACACTGTCCACGACCTGCACCACGCCGCCAAAACGGGTCCGCATGTCGGCTTTCACGTACACGCGCTTGTCCTGTTTGTTGGCGAGGCGATCCTTCACCTTGGTCGTCAAGTTGTCGATCGTGATCTGCTCAGTACCGAAATACACTTTACCGTCCCGCGTAATGGAGACCAAAAGGGCGTCTTCCTTATCCGCATCTTCCATCGGCGTCGGGTTGTCCACTTTTGCCATGTCCACGCTGACGCCTTTCTGCAACATGGGCGTGACCACCATGAAGATGATCAGCAGCACCAGCATCACGTCCACCATAGGCGTGACATTGATGTCGGAACTGATCTTCGCACCTTCGTTCCGTTTTGCTAATGCCATAGCTAGATATCTCCTGTACTTCCGCCGCGATCCGGGGTGGAAAAGCCCTCCGCCTCAAGTTGGGAAGGCCCGGCGCTGGAAACCTCCAGCGCCGGACAAGCAACTCACTGCGGAAACCAGACCCAGCCGTTCTTACCGGCGAATGTCGCCGCGCTTCTTCAGGAAGTAATCGATCAGTTCGCTCGACGAGTTGTCCATCTCCACGTCGAACGCTTCCACGCGACCGGTCAGATAGTTGAACATCATGACGGCAGGGATGGCGACGAGCAGCCCGATGGCCGTCGTAACCAGCGCTTCCGCGATACCGCCGGCGACTGCCGCCAAACCGGTGGCCTTGGAGTTGTTGATGCCGATGAAGGCGTTCAGAATGCCCATCACCGTTCCGAACAGCCCCACGAAAGGAGCCGTCGAGCCGATGGTGGCGAGGCCGCCTAATCCGCGCTTGAGTTCGGCGTGGACGATGGCTTCGGTGCGTTCCAGAGCGCGCTTGGAGGCTTCAATGGTTTCGCCAGGGATGGCGCCCGGGCTGTCCTGGTGAGCCTTGAACTCCATCAGGCCGGCGGTGACAACCTTGGCCAGGTGGCTTTTCTTGTTGCGCTCGGCGACTTTGATGGCTTCATCGATACGGCCATCGCGCAGCGCTCCCGCCACGGCGGGGGCAAAGGCGCGCGATTGTTTGCGGGCGGCGCTGTAGGCCATCCAGCGGTCGATCATCACGCCGATAGACCAACCCGACATGATGAAGAGGATGATAACGACGGTTCGAGCAACCCATCCCATTGCCTTCCACAAGCCCAATGGATCGGTCGCCATGGCGCCGCCGCCTTCCTGGACGACCCAGGCGGCTGCGACGGAAACGTGACTGAGAAGTGCTGCTGCTACGTGAGTTGCGAACATGAGTTGCTTTTCCCTCCTCGGAACTCTCTACTTTACTTGGACACTTTGATGCGCTCTGCAGTGCCAACCGCCAGCCAAGAATTTCGTTTGCCGGCGGGCACGCGCCTTTCGCCGCACATGCACGAACCCGGCTGGCCATGCCTGATAAGAATATTGCGGTAGGGCGGCCATGCCCGGGCTTCTGAAGGCCCCTCCCGCCACCGGGATCAGGGTGGGAAGGGGAGGGCCATGCACACTGCTACCAACCACTCCGAACAGCGCCACGCTGGGGAGTTTAGCCCCCGGCGAGGGTAAAGTTTACCTGCACCTGCGTATCGACCTCGACCGGTTCTCCGTTCAGCAGGTACGGCTTATACTTCCACTGCCTCACCGCTTCGATGGCAGCTGGAGCCAGCATCGGATGCCCGCTGATCAATTGCAGGTTCTGAATCGTTCCATCCTTGCTGATCTGCGCTTGCAGAACCACCACGCCCTGAATGCGGGCTTGGCGCGCCAGCGGAGGATAGGTTGGCGGAACTTTCCGGATCAGAAGGCCGGTGCTCACACCCGACGATACACGCACGCGCGTCGGGGTGGCGATCTTCGGCACCGCGACCGGCGTACTGCTCAGAACGCTTCCGATTACGCCGCCCATCGATCCGCCCGGAACTCCGCCCGGGACGCCACCGACCACGCCCGTCGCTGCCATGGACGGCGGCGGAGCCTCGTCTTCCTGAATCATCTTGACCTTTTGAGGGATCTTGGTGGGCGTGCGTAGTTCACCGTTCACGATGTCGGTCTGAATCACCTTGACATGCTGCACGGCGGCAGCTGCTGGAGGTGGAGGCGGTGGAGGTGGCGGGGGGGCCACCAGAAGGAACATCATTTGTCCCTTGGGCAAGGCTTCCGTGAAAATCAGCGGAATCAGGACCATGACGCCGACGATCCCAATCTGAATGATGAACGAGACGATGGACGTCCATCCACGGCTCGTCTTAAGCCTGCCGCCGGATTCGATAAGGCTGTCTTCAAACATTGTGATTCTCCCCTAGTTCTTTCAGACCCCTACGGACACTTAGACACCGACTGTGTCCCCTTTGCTCCCAGTTTCTTTGGTACGCCCTGCGGGCTACCCGAGCCCGAACGGCGTTCCCAAGAAATCCTTCCAACTCCTACATAAGAAGGCCTAACGCAATCATTACCGCCGCGCCATCGGGTAACTTACCTGGCTTTCCCCGGCATGGCAACCGGACGCTTGCCTTTTTCAATCCGCCAGTCCTGGTAAGCGACCAGGATGGGAGCGGCGATCGCAATAGAAGAATACGTCCCGATTAAGATGCCAATTACCAGCGCGAGGCTGAAACCACGGAGCACCTCGCCGCCAAATAAAAAGAGTGCGAGTACGGTAAGGAAGGTAAGGCCCGCTGTCAAGATCGTTCTGCTTAAGGTCTGATTAATGCTCCGGTTGACGATATCCGACAGTTTCTCGCGCCGCATGAGTTTAATATTTTCCCGGATGCGGTCAAATACCACGATCGTGTCGTTATTAGAGTAACCAATCAGGGTCAGGATAGCCGCGATCACGGTCAGGGAAATGTCGGTATTGGTAAGGGAAAACGCCCCCACGGTGATGAGTGTGTCGTGAAATACCGTGACCACCGCGGCGATACCGTAAATCCACTCAAACCGGAAACCCAGATACACCAGCATCCCCAACAACGAATACAGGGTGGCCAAACCGGCCTGGGTGCGCAACTGGCTGCCCACCTGGGGCCCGATGATGTCCACGTTGCGGATGCCAAAGTCGGAAAGATAGAAACCATCCGGAAGCACAGCCACCACGGCGGGATCAACCCCGGGGGCGCTCTGCAGTTGGTCGGGAGAATTCAGGACGCCGCCTTGGACCTTGTCGCGATAATCCAAGATGGCCTGCGCCTGTGCCCCATATTTCTGATCCGCATCGGAACCCAAGTGCAGCGGGTCTTTATCGATCAAGTAGCTTTTGATTGTCAAATTACTGGCGTTATTCAGGTCGGTCTTGCCCGCGGGAGCAGCGGTCTCCAGTGCCTGGATAATCTTCAACTTGCCCAGATCGAGCGCCTGCTCACTGGTTTCGCGCACATCGAGGTCAATCAACTCCTCGTTGTTCGAGGGCACGCCATAGCGCTGAATCTTGAAATTCCGCAGGCCCGCGCGATCCATTTCGGCGCGGATCGCGTTGTCGTCGGGCGTATGCGAGAACTTCACATACACCAGCGTTCCTCCGCGGAAGTCTACGCCCCACGGAATATGGTGCCAGAACAACATGGAAAACAGGCCTGCAACGCTAAAGATCAGTGAAAAAGCGAGAAAATACCACTTCTTCCCCAGAAAATCTATATTGGTATTGCGAAAAAACTCCACGGGTTTGTCTAGCCCCTTATCTGTCTATGACTTAGCTAAAATTTGCTAATTGAGCAATTGAGTAATTGTGCCATTGAAAATCCTCCACAGCTGCGGTTCCCAGGTTTTCAACTACACAATTACCCAGCTGCCAAATTTCTCAATTCCCTAAATGCTGAGCGCTTCCCCGCGTTGCTTACGGCTGAGAATCCAGTCGAAGATCACACGCGACACGAATACCGCCGTAAACAGGTTCGCCAGCAGGCCGAACGTGAGCGTGGTCGCGAACCCCTTCACCGGACCCGTGCCAAAGATGAATAAAATCGCGGCGGAAACAATGGTCGTGACGTGCGTATCCACGATCGTAATCCAGGCGTGGCTGAAGCCCTGATCCACCGCCGAGGGCGGCGTCTTGCCGTTGCGCAACTCTTCGCGAATGCGCTCGAAGATCAGCACGTTGGAATCCACACCCATGCCGACCGTCAGAATCACACCTGCGATTCCAGGCAAGGTGAGAGCCACGTTGACCCCTGCAATCGTGGACCAGCCCAGGAACCCAAGCAAGATGATCAGGTTCATGATGAGCGCCACATCTGCATTAATGCCTGCCCCGCGATAGTAGATCAGCATGAAAATCAGCACGGCGACCATGCCGATGACGGCTGCCCGCACGCCGGAGCGAATCGAATCCGCTCCCAGCGACGGTCCCACGGTTTGCTCCTGCAGATACTTGATGCTGGCCGGCAAAGCGCCGGAACGCAGGATCATGGAAAGATCTTTCGACTGCTGCTCGCTCATGCGGCCACCGCTGATCGAGCCCTGGTCTCGGATCGGTTCCTTGATGTTGGCGACTTCCTGCACTTTATTGTCGAGCACTACCGCCAGGCTGTCGCCGACGTGCGCGGATGTAAAGCTGTAAAACCGCTGTCCGCCCTCGCCGGTCAGCGAAAAGGTCACGCTGGGCTGGCCGTTCTGGTCGCGGCTGGCCTGCGCGTCCCGCAGATCTTTGCCGCTGACCGCTGAAATACGCGACACCAGGTACCACGCCGGTCCCTCGGTCTCGGCTCCGGGCATGCTGTGCCCCGGAAGCAGAATCGCATCCGCGGGTATGACCCCGCCCTTATCCTGCAGGGCTGCCTGCTCGCTGGGATACGGCCCGCCGAGAGACTGCTTGATCTCAAGCATCGCGGTGGACTGCATGATGTCCTTCACGCGCCCGAAATCGTCCACGCCCGGCAGTTGCACCAGAATCTGGTAGTCCCCAAGCCCATGTTCTTCAATCGTCGGCTCGCTGACGCCCAGAGCGTCAATGCGGTTACGGATGGTATCGATGGCCTGGGTGACCGCCTTCTTCTTCAGGTCAGTCAGCATCGAAGGCTTCATCGAGAGATTCCAGGAATTTTCGGCGCCGCCTGTAACGTCGTACTCCGGCAGCCGCTCGTGCACGATGCTGAGCAAATCCGCGCGCGCACTCGGCTGCACGCCTTTCAGCACGAGGCGATCTGGATTGTTCTGCTGGTCCGGCTGGGAGATATCGGAGTAGTCAATCTTCCGCTTGCCCAACTGTTCTTTCAAAACTTCCATGGCGTTCTGCGCCACCACGTTGACCGCGTCGTTGACCTGAACCTGCAGAATCAGGTGCGTTCCGCCGCTCAAATCGAGGCCGAGGTGGATGTGATCGCTCACCGCTGCGAGTAGCCCCTGGCGGGAAAAACTCTTCGGAATCCCCAAGATTCCGAACAGGAAAAACAGCACCGTGGCAACGATCAATCCGAGCTTCCAGAGAAGGTTCTTGTTCATGATGAAAAACAAACCTGAATGTTATGTGCTTTTACTTGGTCTTGACTTCTTCCTCGGTCGTGGTCACCTGCAGCACCGAGGCCTTGGTTACTTCCACCACGATATTATTCGGCGGCACGCGCAGATGCACGCAATCATCCTTGAGCGCCATAATCGTGCCCCGCAGGCCCCCGCTGGTGGTGACCTTGTCGCCCGTCTTGAGCTGATCCAGCATGGCCTGCCATTTTTTCTGGCGGCGCTGCTGGGGCAAAATCAAGAGAAAATAAAAAATGGCGAAAATGAAGATGAGGGGCGCCATACCCAGCCACCCCATGCCGCCACCACCACCGAACTGTACCGCCAGTAAAGATTGCATATTCTTGAAGGTCTGCCCGTATGTATCCGCGAAAAACCGCCCGCGCCCATTAGCGCCGCGGGAACTCTTATTCCACCACGGGGTTTAGATCGACTCCGGCCGGGTTTCTTCAGCTTTCAGGCTTGACTCCGGGAAGGTCTACGGTTTCGGTCGTGACCCGACACTAGAAAGAAAACCGGACTCTTCCCCAAGTGAAATAGAATGCCGCACCCGCCGCATGGTGTCAAGGTAGAAACTCAGGTTGTGGATCGTGTTCAAGACCTGCGCCAGCACTTCGTTGGATGCATAAAGATGACGTAAATAGGCCCGCGAGTAGCGTAGGCACACCCGGCAGCCGCAAGTTGGGTCGAGCGGACCCGGATCCTGGGCATAGCGCGCCTGCTTGATCGAGACCTTGCCCTCCGACGTAAACAGCAGCCCATGCCGCGCCGCACGCGTGGGCAGGACGCAATCCATCATGTCCACGCCCAAACTTGCGTACTCGACAATCTCTTCGGGGGTACCCACTCCCATTAGGTACCGTGGCTGGTCGGCAGGCAAATGCTCGAGAGTGGATTCCACGATCTCGCGGGTCAACTCACGCGGCTCCCCCACGCTGAGCCCGCCAATCGCGTAGCCCGGAAACCCGATTTCAATGGTCCGCTCGGCCGATTCCTTTCTCAGTTCGCGGTCCATCCCCCCCTGCACGATGCCGAAGAGAGATTGCGTCTTCTGGGATGGTGTGGGGAAAGTCTGTGTGGGGACGGCTTGTGTGGGGACAGCCGCCCCCGGCTGTCCGGGCGAGCGCAAGCTCGCCTGCGCTGCGGAGCTTCGCTCCGCCGGACAGCCGGCGGCGGCTGTCCCCACATAACCCTCGGCGCTTTCTTCCTTCTTCTTGTCATTCCGAGCGAAGCGAGGAATCTGCTCTTGCTGAGGGCTGACAGCTGACAGCTGACGGCTGTTTCCCCACGGCACCTCATGCTTGTGCTCCTCGAAATACTTCTTGCTGCGCGCCGCCCAGCGCAGCGTCAATTCCATCGAGGCCCGGGCGCGAGCATGATCCGCCGGATGCTCCGTACACTCATCGAACGCCATGATGATGTCGGCGCCCAGCCCGATCTGCGCTTCCATCGCGCTCTCCGGGCTGAAAAAATGCGAAGAGCCATCCAGGTGCGAGCGAAACATCACACCTTCCTCGGTGACCTTGCGCAGTTCGTTCAGGCTAAAAACCTGAAACCCGCCCGAGTCGGTGAGGATCGCCCTTGGCCACGCCATGAATCCGTGCAGCCCGCCCATCCGGCGCACGGTCTCAATCCCAGGCCGCAGGTAGAGGTGGTAGGTATTGCCGAGAATGATCTGCGCGCCCAGTTCTTCGAGCGTGTCCTGGGGCACGCCTTTCACCGACGCCAGCGTTCCCACCGGCATGAACACCGGGGTCTCGATTTCAGCATGCGGCGTCAGCAAGCGCCCGGTGCGCGCTTTGCCGCTGCTGGCATCGATGTGGAACGAGATGGACATTCTTTCGGGATTGTAGCAACGGTGCGGATTCAGCATTCGGAACTTCCCCACCTTTGCCGCAAAGAACGCGCCAAAGATGGGGCACCCGATGGGTCTTCAAATCTGCAATCGAAAGTCTTCAATCTGAAATCCGAATGATTTCTCCGCGAACGTGTCCGCCTTCAAAAATCAGCTTCCCTACAGTCACGGGCAACTTGAAGCGCCGCGGTCCAGCGCTGCCGGGATTGAAGTAGAGCACGCCGCCGCGCGTCTCCTGCTTCGGGACGTGGCTGTGGCCGGAGATCACGACTTTGAACCCTGCCGCTTCGGGCTTCAGGTCGAGCTGCGCCAAATCGTGCAGCACATAAATGGAAATGCCGGCGAGTTCGACGACTTCATTTTTTGCCAGTCTGCGGGCCCACCCTGCCTTGTCAACATTGCCGCGGATGGCGGTCACCGGCGCAATAGTTGAGAGTTTCTCAAGAATCTCTGCTGCGCCCAAATCCCCGGCGTGAATGATGTGTTCCGACCCGCGCAGTGCTCGCATCGCTTCGAGCCGAAGCAGGCCGTGAGTGTCCGAAATGACGCCGATGACGATGGGAGTTCTCACGTCTGAGGTCTGAGGTCCGAGGTCTTACGTCGTCACTTCCCCTTCATTTTCTCGACGAACTTGCCGACGCGGACCATCGCCCGGCCTACCGTGCCGCGTCCAATCTCCTGGACGTCGTCGCGGGCGGTTACACGCACGATATAGAAACGCCCATCGAAAGATTCCAGCACGGCCTCGGCTTTGACGCGCGCGCCGACGCCACTGGCGGCGCGATGCTCAATGTTGATGGACGTCCCCACGGTGATCTCGTCGCCTTCACAGTAAGGCTGCAGCGCATGAAACGCCGCGGTCTCCATGAGCCGGATCATGTCCGGCGTGGAATATACCGGAGGCAATTCCGGATGGTGCGACGTGAGCGTGTGCTCGAA
>JADGNP010000008.1 GCA_017883425.1 Candidatus Sulfotelmatobacter sp.
GAGTTCCTTCTGGTTAATACCAACGGCGGCAACAAGTGGACTTTCCCCAAGGGATCCACGGATGCCCGCCTTTCGCACAGTCAGGCTGCCGAGCGCGAAGCCGCGGAAGAAGCGGGCGCCCTTGGCACCATTGAGCCGCGCCACTTTCACCTCTACCTGCACTCCAAAGGCGTATTCTGGCAGCCCGGCGGCGTGCAGGAATTCGTGGTCAAGGCCTTCCTGATGGAAATTCACCAGATGCGCCGCCCCGACGAGGGCAATCGTCGCCCTACGTGGGTGAGTGCCGAAGACGCGAAGCGCCGCCTCGCCAAAGGCCGCGAAGTGAAATATTTCCATGAACTCGAAGCCGTAATCGACCGCGCCATGGAACGAATCCAGTTCCATAGCGAACTCTGGGGAGCCTATCCCGGAGCCCGCAACGCCCGCCCCACCGCCAAAGACCCCATCGCCAACGTAGTCTGGCCATAGGCGGAGGCTTCAGCGCGCCCTGTCCTCACATTAGGGTTTTGAGTGTAATCGCCTGGTTACAACAGTTATCTACGGCGGAGGGGCATCCAACGCTGATAATTGCGTGTTGACAGTCTCACTGGAGGGAGCGAGTGATGCGAGCCGCACTTTTGACATGGCTACTACTGACTTCAGTGCTGCAACTTTGTGCTCAACAAACCAGCACCACGTATTCTTCCGTTTCGAGCATTTTGGCTTGGATGAACAGCGCAAGCCGGACAGAACGCGAGAAAGCTTTCGGTGAAGCTGGCGAGTTGCTGGGCTCCGACACAACTGCTCCCAAGAATGCCGATCGCCTCCGGTTCGGAATCATCCAGTTACTCGTCCGCGAAAACACGGAAGAACTCAAACAGACGGACGCTAAAGCGAAGGAAGGGGCACCTTCCAAGGGTGCAAGTGAGGTGGAGGAAGGCGAGGGGGAAGAGGAGTCCGACTACTATTCGGTTCTTGTCGGTTTCGTGGCGAGCCTAAATGATGAACGCGCCATCCCCGCGTTACTGGGCGCTGCAAACAGAGGAGGGATCGCTAGGCGAGGGGTTGCCCGCTTCGGCAAGCGAGCCCTTGATCCAACGCTGATGCAGGCCAAGAATGCAAACGCTGATCTTGCAGAAGGTGCATTGTGGGTAATTCGGGACATGTTGGAATTCGGTTTGGTCAGTGATCCAGAATCGCACCTGCAAATCAAAGATGCCCTACGATCATCCCTCGGCTCATCAGAGTTTGGTGTACGCGTGAGCGCAATGGGAGCAATTGAGTATTTGGGTCATCGGGATGAATTCATACCGCTGCTGAAAGAAGTCGCAGAACATGATCCGGTCAAGATTGCAGGTCAGCGGCCTGATGATGGTGGAGACAACGGGGAGTTCTACCCGGCGAGATTTGACGCACGGCGACTGTTGCGTAAGATCGCTAACCACGAACAGCCACCCATTGACAGAGGTCTGCCTCCATCGGAGTACCAGCCCGTTAAGCCATGACTCGGCGCGGGGACGGTTGGCGTAAAATCCCCATTATACTCAAAATGCCCGGAACAGGGATTCTGAGTGTAACGGCCTGTTAGCGACAGTCATCAAGAAAAGCAATCCTTTTGTCTTCACCCGTCCCCGTCCCTGTCGCTCTGCGATTGCCTAGGTTGACACGCTCTCCGCGTGTCGAGCAGGATAAGGAATCATGAACCCAGTGTTGCTCGCGCTGCTTGTTGCGCTAGTTGCGATGATTGGCTGGTGCGTTTACAGAGTTTCACGGAGTGGTGTTTCCGTTGCTACTGTCCGAGCCTGGTCGATCTACGGCGTAGTTGGGCTTCTGATTGTCGTGGGGATTGTTCTGTCGGCACGTGCTGACATGGATACATCCCTTTTAATGGGGTGGGTGACGCCCATCGTCACGGCTGGGTTTGTATTTGGATTTCCGGCAAGGACCTACTGGTCACACGCTCGCCGTCCAACATTCTGGGCTGCGTTATGCGCGCTGGTTTTGCTCCATTTTCTGTTCTTTTTTGTTGTTTTATCTCCCGCTTGGCGCGGGAACCCATTGCTTGTCGTAATCCTAGGTTTGCCGGAAATGTTCATAACGTATATCGCATTGATCCTCGTGCTGGGACGACCCCCGCGGCCTGCGAGGTGACGCAGAAATCTGCTCTTTGTCCCAACTGACGTTATATCTCTATTACGCTCATCGTCTCTTAGGTACCTTTCGAACCTCGCGTTTTCCACAGAGGAACCCCTCCAGCCATGTTCACTTAACCTTGACCGAGAGATCCCCATCCGCGATACTGGCACAGACCATCGGGATCCGATCTCAGACTGTAACTCCTTGCGGCTCAAGATTTTGCCCCTAAGTGATTGCAGCCCATAGATTAAATCTCGAATTTCCCCCAAGTTGATGATTCCAATAGACCGGGGGAGGGGGGGTATCAGAAGGTAAACTCTCCAAAATGGTCCGCCCGCGCACGAACCAGAGCCGCAAGCCCACTGACCCATGATCCCTGCCCCTGCCTTTTTGCGAGATCAGTCACCGCTCCCTGTGATTCTAATCACAGCCTTTTCCGGCCGCGAAAAGTACTCTGAACATGCCTGTGGGAGCGTTTTCAGAGTCTTACGCCGAAAGGGGAACATCATGGGGGTCGCCGATCATACTCCAAACATGGGCCGCATAGCTCAGGACTTTTCTAAGAATCCAATGCTGGTCTACTGGGAAATGACCCAGGCGTGCGGACTGGCCTGCAAACACTGCCGCGCTGAGGCGATGCCGAAGGCACATCCCCTGGAACTCAACACCGACCAGAGCAAGCTGTTCCTGAACCAGCTTGTTGGATTTGGGGATCCGTTGCCACACCTGATTCTGACTGGCGGCGATCCCCTCAGCCGCAAAGATATCTACCCGCTGATCGACTACGCCAACGGGCTGGGCCTGGAAGTTTCCATCACCCCGAGCGCCACTCCCGAGTTGACCAACGACGCCATCACCAAGCTGAAGGCGCACGGAATTCAAAGCCTGGGACTCAGCCTCGACGGCTCCTGTGTCGAGAAGCACGACAACATCCGCGCGGTCGCAGGAACTTTTGAGCGCACCATGGAAGCGGCGCGCCATTGCGGACGGCTGGGCCTTCCCATCCAGGTCAACACTCTGGTCGCGGAAGAAACCGCCGACGATCTGCCCGCCATCTACGAGTTATTGCGTACCAGTTTTCCGGTGATGCGCTGGAGCCTGTTCTTCCTGATCTCGGTGGGGCGCGGCAAGGCCCTGAACGAAGTCTCGCCCGAAGAGGGCGAATCCATTATGCGGTGGGTATTTGGTCTCTCTCCGCACTCGCCGTTTGCCATCAAGACCACGGAAGCTCCATCCTACCGCCGTATCGCGATCGACAGGATGCGCGCGTCCGGCATGGCAACGCCGGACATGAAGGCCACTTCCGTTTACAAAGGGTTCCAGATTCGCGATGGCCACGGCATCGTCTTCGTCTCGAACCTCGGAGACATTTATCCCTCCGGATTCCTGCCGCTGCGCTGCGGCAACGTCCGCACCGGGTCGCTGGTCGACGTCTACCGCAACTCCGAAATCTTCCGCGCCCTGCACTCCCCCGACCAGTTCCACGGAAAATGCGGCGAGTGTGAATACAGCCACATCTGCGGAGGGTCGCGCGCACGCGCTTATGCTTACACTGGCGACGCCCTGGGCACAGACCCGTTCTGTACGTATGAACCCGCAACCCCAGAGATAGAAATGGCCTAGCGTGTGGCCCTCTCCCGGCCTGGGCCATGGCCGTGGGAATTGCGGTTTTGTTGCGGCGACGTGCCCGACCACATCTATCGGCAATTTGTCCCTGACGCCAATGAGGCTGACCATCCGATGCCGTAGTTCTAATCCGTCTTCGAGAGCGGAACACCGATATGGGCGCGATGGGGCGAAAGAGAATTCAGGAATACAACTTGATAGGAGCAACCACCCGCGTGATGGTTCCACCGGGACTCGGTTGGTCTGGCTTGAGGCCGCATCGCATGGAGGCGAACAAGCCAATCAGCTGGCCCAGCATCACATCGAGCACGGGGCGATAATGATCGGGAAAGTCAGCGGCACAATTCAACGACAAAGAATAGTCCGCCAGCGACGACACATCGTCGTCGCCCCGCGCTGTGACCACCGCCCGCACCCGCCCAAGATGCTTGCGATCCATCTCCCGCAGCAGGTCGAGTTCATAGCCGCGCCGCCGGCCTTCGCTCGATAAAAAAGCTACAAACAACGTGTTGCTATCCACGCTCGACAGTGGCCCGTGGCGCAACCCGAGCGGCGTCTCCGCCATGGTGGTCACTTTTCCGGCACTGAGTTCGACCACTTTCAGCGCTGATTCGTCGGCTACAGCTCGCAGAACTCCAGCGCCAACAAAACAAGTGCGCGTGCAGCCCAGCAGCGTAATGGCCGCAGCAGCTTCGGCCGCCGCAGGAAGAAACTGTCGTCCGGCCTCGCTCATTTGCGCAACCACCTCGCCGAACTGGACAAGATCTTCCAGATGACCCACGCACTGCCCGGCCAGAACCATGTTGCTAAACGAACTGGTCATGGCGAGCCCGCGGTCGTTCACGGCGGCGTCGAGCACCAGGGCCACAGCGCGATCCGGATGGCGCAAGCACATCTGCGCCATCGGGCCCTGCTGGTTGCAGGTAATGACCAAATGCCGGATCTCGCGGCGCCGATCGAGCGCCTGCTCCAACAGCGCCACCCCCTCCGGACTCTCCCCCGAGCGGGAAAACGAGATCCACAGATACTCCCTTCCCGGGCGGTGGAACTCCTCGAATTCCGTCAGCAGGGTAGTACTGGGAATGGGCCAAACATCACAGCCCCAGCGCCGGCGAAGTAACGGAGCCAGCGCCCGGCCCGTATAGTCTGACGTGCCGGCGCCCACCAGATAAACCGTTGGCGAAGAAGTGCTGCCGCGGCCGATTCCGGCGCGCCGCAGCACGTCGTTTAACTCGGCGAGGTGGTCCTGGCAGCGCTCGTAGGTTTTGCTCCACGTGGCTGGCTGCTGCCAGATTTCGCGCGGCGTGTGCTCCAGCCCCCGCTCGGCTCTTTCCTGGTCCGGCAAGTCCAGCAGGGTGCGTAACGGGTCGCTCAACGTAGAATCTCCTTGAGTCACGCTGTAGTCTATTACAATGCGACTTCGTTGAAAAGCATTCGAAAGAAAAGGAAATACTGTTCGGAAGGAAACGTCAGAGGCGGCTGCGTGCATGGTCTCCGCCAGGGGCCCTTTCCTGAAACCACACACGACCTTTCAGCAACTAATCGCGCTGAGAAGTGTTTGCTTAATTCGAAGGAGAAAAACATGAGCCGTAGTTCGCACCCCCTGAGTTTGCTGCTGCTGGCGGCCGCTCTGGCTACGTCTTTGGCAGGAGTCGGATGCGCCGAGCACCATGCCTACCGGGTTTATGACCCCTACTACACCGACTATCACGTGTGGAACAACGACGAGGTGGTTTACTACCATCGCTGGGCCGATGAGACCCACCGGAACCATGACCGCGACTTCCGCAAACTTCGTCGCGAAGAGCAGAAGGAATACTGGACCTGGCGCCACAACCACGGCGACCACGACCGAGACCACGACCGGGATAAAGATCATCACGACAAAGATCGTCACTAGGATCCGAGCCAGGCTCTCAGTGGCTGAGCGCTCTGAGAGCCTGGTCAGTGGTCGTAAGTCGCGCCCCAAGCTGCTCTAACTCGGCAATCGTCTTCTGCCCCTCTTCCTGCTTCAGAGTTTCGATCGCATCTTGCACCACGGCCACGCGCCGTCCCCGTTCGAGCAGACCCTTGACGGCAAAGCTCACGCAATACTCCGTCACCACGCCAAAGACAACGAACTCCGCGTGACTGCCGAGCCGCCGCACGAGAGTATCCGCGTGCCGGCTCTCAAAAATGTTCAGCGTCTGTTTTTCCAGCAGGATCTGCTGGTACGGGGACAGATCTTCCGGCAGTTTCGCCTCCGCCTCATTCGGCACGCGCGCAACTTTTTCAGTCAGGGCTTCGGGGACAAGCTCCGCCCCGGCCGTTCCCTTCACGCAGTGCGGCGGAAAGATTTTGAACTCGGGATCGTCTGGCGTATGAAAACACCCGTGTGATACCAGGAACACCTGCCCTTGCCGCGCCGCATCGGTGAGCCGCCGGATGTTCGGCAGCAACCTCTCCGCGCCCGGCACGTAAAGCTTCCCTCCTGGCAACATAAAATCGGCCTGCACGTCCACTTCCCAGAAGATGAAGTCCTGCGAAACCATAGATTCTCCTTCCCGAGTAATCCCGCCAACCGCAGGCTCTAAACGTAGCACCTAGACGTAGCGCCGGCGTCCCGCCGGCTGTTACGAGGGCGTCTCGCCCTCGCATTCGAAGGCCGAGCGTAACACCATCGCTTCGGCGCTGACAACGTCATCGCAGGTTGGTGAGCGCGACGCTTTATGCGCTATGCTAGCCAATCCTCCGCGCGCGGCTTCACCGGCGAAGAAGCCTCGCGTATGATTGCGGATTCCATACTCGCGGGGTGACACAAATCCATGAGCAATGATGTGGTTTTTGGGGTGGCGCAGCGCTTTCAGCGCTGCGATATGCACCCGGTAGTGGAAGCGGGCTTCAGCCCCCGAGGTATTACTGTGCACAACAATCGTGCTCTTCGAACGCTGTTCTTGTCCGCTCTCTTCTTCGTCGCAGCTCCCACCCTCCTTGCGCAGGCTCCCATCCCGGACTGGTGCCGCGCTCTCCCGCGCCCGGAATACAAGCCTCTCGAGCGCATTCCCGTCAGCGATCCCTGGTTCGAAGTCTACAAACCGGCGCCCGGCGTTTTCGCCATCTACGAACCGCACCAGGCCGAAGAGGTCATCAGCTACCTGATCGTCGGTGAGAAGCAGGCTCTGCTGTTCGACACCGGCATGGGAATCAGCGACATCAAGAAGGTCACAGCGGGACTCACCAAGTTGCCGATCCTCGTGCTGAATACTCATACCCATGACGATCACGTTGGCGGCAACTGGGAATTCGACACGGTCTACGGAATGGACACGGACTTCACTCGCAAGAACGCGCAGGGCTCACGCGAAGACGCGCAAGCGGAAATCACGCCGGATCAGATCTGCGGCACACTTCCGAAGGAATTCGACTCGAAGGCCTACGCAACCCGCCCGTGGAAGATCACGGCCTACGCTCACGACGGGAGTCGCTTCGATCTCGGCAGCCGCACTCTGGAAGTCATCGCCACACCCGGCCATACGCCGGACGCCATCTCCCTAATCGATCGCGCCAACGGCTTGCTCTTCACCGGCGACACCTACTATCCCGCGCCCATCTGGCTGTTCCGCCCCGAGACCGACCTCGATGCTTATGCCGCGTCCATTCGCCGCCTGGCTGCGCTCGCGCCACAAGTGAAGTTGGTTCTGGGCGCGCACAATATTCCCGTTGCACCACCCACCGTACTCCCGCAACTCGTGGCCGCGTTCGACAAGGTGCGGGCGGGCAAAGTCACTGCCTCGCCGGATTCTCCCGGCAAGGTCCTCTACAAGGTGGACGCCATTTCTTTCTTGATGCGCGCGCCCCTCGCGCACTGATCGGGAACCCTAAACGTAGTCTGTCTTCCCCTTTGATCTGATCCTTCGTCAGTCCGCCGACGCGAGCCAGCGGGCGCCCGCTGTCGGTCACCGCAATCGCTACCATGATTTCATTTGCCCGCGGCGCGTCATTCAACCGCACTTTCATGCCATCGCAGTGACTGCGCACGAACGAATCAATGAGCCCACAGCAAGCGCCTCGGGCGCTTCCACCATGCGAAAGTCGAGCCAGGGCGGCGTGAGGATTTGCAGATTCTCCGGCCTTGAAAAGAAGGAATACACCTCATCTACAGGCTTCGGCAGCCACTGTTCGCGCTCCAAACGATAAGTGTGCATTGGTCCTTTTGACCTGCTTCCACAGCACCCTCTCGGAGAATCCGCCGGTTCTGTGTTCTAATCTCCGCGTTGCAATTCTCGCACGTAACCATTCTCCGGAGAGTACATGCTACACACCTGCTTAAGACCGTTCGCGATCGTATGCGTTGCTGTGACTCTTGTGAGTTCCACCTGGGCGCAGTCGTCGGCACCAAACGCGCCTCCGGCCGACCTCGATGCCTACGTCGCCACCTCGATGAAGACCTTCGACGTCCCCGGAATGGCCGTGGCCATTGTGAAAGACGGCAAGATTGTCGTTGCTAAAGGCTACGGTGTGCGCAAACTGGGCGACCCCACGCCGGTCGACGAATTCACCATGTTCGGCATCGGCTCGAACACCAAGGCATTCACCACCGCGGCCCTGGCCACGCTGGTCGATGAAGGCAAGCTCTCCTGGGACGATCCCGTCTACCAGCGACTCCCTGGGTTCGTCATGTACGACCCCTATGTCTCGCACGAAATGACCATTCGCGACCTGCTCACCCATCGCAGCGGCATGGGACTCGGCGAAGGCGATCTGCTCTTCTGGCCCCAGTCGACCTACACGCGCGAAGAAATCATCTACAAGCTGCGCTTCATGAAGCCCGCCTCCAGTTTCCGCAGCCACTACGCCTACGACAATCTCCTCTACATGACCGCAGGACAGATCATCCCCGCCGTAACCGGCACTTCGTGGGACGACTACATTCGCCAGCGAATCTTCACGCCGCTCGGCATGAACCACTCCAACGTCACCAATGCCGCGATCAAGGCCAGTGACAACGTCGCTTTTCCCCACTCCCGCATGGACGGCAAGCTGCAAGTCATCCACTTCGAAGTGCTCGACAATGCCGGACCAGCCGGTGCCATTAATTCCTGCGCCGCCGACATGGCCAAATGGGTGCAGTTGCAACTGAACCGCGGCAAGTTAACGAACCGTGACGGCCGCCTGTTCAGCGAACAGCGCTCCCAAGAGATGTGGTCTCCGCAGACCATTCTTCCCATCGGCGATCCTCCGCCAGGTCTCGCCGGACTGAAAGCCAACTTCGCCGATTACGCCCTTGGCTGGGGTCTGCGCGATTATCACGGACGCAAACTCGTCGGCCACACCGGCGGAGTCGCCGGATTCGTTTCGCGCGTCATGCTCGTGCCTGAAGAAAATCTCGGCGTCGTAGTCCTGACCAATGCCGAAGAAGGCGGCGCCTTCGATTCCATCCTCTACCACGTGCTCGATCACTACTTTCACTTGCCGTCCACCGACTGGATCTCCGCCTTCAAGTCCCGCGAAGACACGCAGGAAAAAGATGCGGCAGAGACCATGAAGAAGGCCGAGAGCGCCCGCGCCGCCGACTCCAAGCCTTCCCTTGCTCTGGAAAAATACGCCGGCGTCTACAACGACGCCTGGTACGGACCCATCACCATCCGCATGGAAAACGGCGGCCTGGTGATGACTTTCGATCACACGCCCACCATGATCGGCGACCTGCAACACTGGCAACACGACACCTTCAAAGCTCACTGGCGTGACCGTGGCATCGAAGACGCGTTCGTGACCTTCGCGCTGAATCCCGACGGCACGATCGACAGCGCCAGAATGGCCGCAGTCTCTCCGCTGGCAGACTTCAGCTCCGACTATCAAGACCTGCAGCTGAAACCGGCGGAGAAGAAATAACGCCCGAACGGGTGAGGGGAACAAAAAAAACGAGGGTGCCCCGTCCTTGTCCCGCCGTTCTTTGGCGGGACAGGGCGGGGATTTTGAGTTTGATTTTGATTGCGGGTGTCCCATCTTTGCCGCGTTCTTTGCGGCTAAGGTGGGGATGTTGACTCTGATTCCGATTGCTTCAAGCGATTAACCCGTGGCCGCCGCCGAAAATCCGTCGCTCCTGCAAGCCGAGACCGAAGTCCAATCCCACAGCGCCGGCCTCCGCCGAGAACTCGGCCTCCTCGACCTAATCCTTGCCCAGATCCTGCTCGTGGTGGTCCCCGACTTCTTCGGCACCGCGGTCAAGGCCGGTCCTTCACATGTTGTTCTGTGGCTGTCGGCCATGCTGCTGTTCTTCATCCCACTCGCGCTGATCGTCGCCCATCTCAATCGCCTGATGCCGCTCGAAGGCGGCCTCTACGAATGGGCCCGTCTTGCCTTCAACGATCAGATCGGTTTCCTGGTGGCTTGGAATCTGTGGCTCTTCATCATGTTGTACGTTGCCATCATCGGTCTGGTGACCACAACCTTCCTGGCCTATGCCGTGCCTTCGCTGGCCTGGATGGCCGACAACAAGTGGGCCGTTCTGGCAGCCTCAGTGGCTTTGATCGCCGCGCAAATGCTCCTGGCCGGCATTGGTTTCCGCGTGGGAAAGTGGTTCAACAACGCCGGCAGCATCGCTGTGCTTATCACGGTTGCCGTACTCATCGCCCTTCCGCTAGTGAACGCACGCCACGGAACGCTGGCCGCGTTTCATCCACTGCGTCTGGTAGCGCCGCCGCTCACGGTTTTCACCCTCAGCGTCTTCAGCAAAATGACCTTCGGCGCTCTGAGCGGCTTCGAATATGTCGCCATCTTTGCCGGAGAATCGCGCAACCCGGCGCGCAATATCGGACGCTCCATCCTGATCACGGCGCCGGTCATCGCGCTGATTTATATCTTCGCCACCAGTTCGATTCTGGCTTACGTTTCGCCCGGCGCCGTCGACGTGATCGGCCCCATCCCGCAAGCGCTGCGGCGCGGCTTTGGAAACTTCGGCGCCGTGATCGTCCCGGTGGCCATCTTCCTTCTGCTGGCAAATTATCTCTCCACCTTCAGCCTCTACTTCAGCGGTAGCGCCCGCCTGCCCATGGCTGCGGGCTGGGACCATCTGCTGCCCTCCTGGTTCTCGCGTCTGCACTCCCGCTACAAGACGCCCGTAAACTCGATCCTCTTCCTGGGAGGCGCGACTCTGGCCGCAAGTATCGCTGCCCTGATCGGAGTCGGCGAGCAGGAAGCCTACGAACTTCTTCTGACCTGGGGCTTCACCTTTTACGGCATCGCTTATCTGGCGCTGTTTGCGATTCCTCTGCTCGCGCCGAAAAGCCGCGGAATCCGTACCGGCCTCGCCTTGCGCGCCGCGGCTGCCTCTGGCTTGCTCGTAACCTTGCTGTTCGTCCTGCTCTCCATCTTCCCCATCATCCACGTCGAGAGCCAGTCCCGGTATTCCTTGAAGATCGCCGCAGTGGTGCTGGGAGCAAATCTTCTCGGATGGATGATCTACCGCGCCGGTCAGCGGAAGAGAGACCGCACGATCGCTTGATTTGCTCGGCTGGAAGCCGCCTCATAAATCAGGTGAGTGCGCCCAAGAACTTAAGATGGTGTAATCGCGCGTTACAGCACTACATCCGGATAGCCCGTCACGCTGTCGGAACCGTAACCGACACATCCAACGCCGTGCACCGTCTGTGCGGATTCTACGCGCCGGCTGATGTCAGATCTCGACCTCACCTCCGTCACCTATCTATGTGTCCAGAGTCACAAAACCCTCGCGCCAGTTTTGCTAGTTTGAGAGGGTAGATTGCCAGAAGTTTTCAAGAATTGCGATCAACCCAGCACGCAACACGTACCAGGAGAATTAGCATGCACGATCTCGTTCGGAAGATGGTGTTCACCCTGCTGGGGGTCGCGATAATCCCCCAGCTCTGCAATGCCCAGGGAGCCGGCTGGGATGGCCTCAAGCAACTCGCGCAGGGTCAGAAAGTGAAGGTTGTGCTTAACGACGGGAAATCCTACCAGGGGACATTCCAGTCGGTAAGCGACGAGGCACTCGTAGTCAACATCAAGGCCGGGAGCCGGACCTTCGGACAGCCGGACATTCGGCGGGTTCTCTCCAAGACAGGAGGACATCGCGGCCGACACGTTCTGCTGGGCACAGCGATCGGAGCGGGGGTTGGCTTGGGAATCGGCGCAGCCATTGATAATGGCTGTTCCAAATCATCCATCGTCTGCACCGGGAACGGAGGAAAAGCGATTGGCACGCCGTTGTTCGCAGTTTTAGGGGCGGCGATTGGAGCTATCCTTCCGTCCGGCGGGTGGCATGAGGTCTATCGGAAGTGAGCGCAACAGCCGCACCACCTGCTTCTACTGAGTCAGCCTGCAGTTCCTGAACAGTGGGCTGCTCGGAAGCTACTGCAGCCTCCTTCACCGCAGAAACACCCTTCCCGCATCCTCCACCCGCGTGCTCGACTTGCGCCGCGCTCCCGTCCCTACGTTGTAAACCACGAGCACATGATCTTCGACAATCAGAATCTCCTTCTCGCTCATCCACCCGACCAGAACCGCATGTGGCACAAACGCCACCCGCCGTGGCGCATCCTCCATGCTCTTCACTTCCACCGCCGGCAGATCCACCAGAGCCTTCCGAATCCGCTGCGACTCCTCCGGATTCGCCTCTCCCTCCTCCGCCAGTTGAATGGGCTTGTTGGCTTGCGCCGTCGATGCAATAGTCATCGCCACATATCCCAGCTCCGGCGACAGCCGCGCGTTCGAGGTGTAGAAACTCACATCGTAATCAGGATTCTTGTACGTCGCCTGCTCGTCAAACACCGTGCGCTTCTTGCCGTTACTCAGCACCAGCGTCTGATCGTTACTCTGATTCGACCACCCGCAGCAGCCCGTATCTGGAATCGCATCGACGATGGTTTTTCCCTCCGACGCCGCGTCCAGCACACGCTGCAAAGGCTCGGCCAGCGGATCGGCCGTCCACTTCCCACTCTCTTCCCGATAGCGCGTGCTCGCCTTGTATTCAGGCTCAGTCTGTCCCGCGACAAACTGCGTCATCAGAAAGAACTTCTGCACGCCGCTCTCCGGCGCCCAAACCACGCCGTACGGACAACTCTCCTCGCAAGTCCCTGTCGTACAGCGGCAGTCCGGAAATTTCGACGTGGCCAGATCTTCCCGCCCCGCGCCGTTCAGATCAGTCTGCCAGGCTTGCCACGCCGTAGCCGTCGAAAGGTCCACTCCCTCCCGCTGCAACCGCCGCGCCTGATTGGCGAACCAGAACAGATGTCCGCCGTCCGCCGACAGATAAGCCATCGGAGCCGTCTCGGTGACTGCCTGATTCGATCCCGTGGCATTGACCTCGCGCTTCAGCCCCAGATCGATCGTGGTCGCGCTGCGTCCGTTCCAAAACCACACCTTGTGCGCGGATGCTGCGTCCTCCTCCGACAGCGGCAGCGACACCGCCGATGCAAACAGAATCTGCCCCAGCCGGTTGATCGACACATTCCCCGGCGACTGCACTGCCTCGGCTGGTACCTTAACCGTCTGTTTCGCCGTAAACGTCGCCGGATCGTACTCGACCATCTCTCCCGGCGAGCGCAGCACCCACAGCCGCTTCGCCTGCCCCAGCGAAGCCGCAGTCAACAACAGCAGACTCATAATCAACCACGGCATCTTTCGCATGGGCAACTCGATCCTGTGGTACATTTCAAGGTGTCGCAGCGTCCGCAAGGACGCCCGAAAATAGCCCGGCGTTTCAAACGCCGGGTAGTCCGGGCCACATGGACCCGCGTCCCGTAGGGACGCTTGAACCATACAACGCCCGCGGGACGAGTCAGGCTCACCTCATCTCAACAATCGGCATTTCAATAAAACTCGCCTGATCGGCGGAGTGGAACACGCGCTGCACCGCCTTCTTATAATCCCCCGGCTTGGCCCAGAATATATTCGGCACAAACGTCTGCGGATTGCGGTCGTACAACGGAAACCAGCTCGACTGTATCTGGACCATGATCCGATGCCCCGGCAGAAAAACATGGTTCGCCGTCGGCAGCAGGAAGTGGTAGAGCAAAGGCTTGTCGGACGTGATCGCCTTCGCTGTCTCCAGGCTTTCGCGATAACGCCCGCGGAAGATATCCGCCGAAATCATCAGCTGATATCCGCCCATCGCCGGCTGGGCTCCCACTTCATCGGGATAAACATCAATCACTTTCACTACCCAGTCGGAATCGGTCCCGCTGGTGGAAGCGATTAGGTTTGCCACCGGCTGCCCGCTGATCTTCACCGGATCTTTCAACACATCCGACGTAAAGGCGACAACGTCCGCGCGTCCAGACGCCTCCCGCTGATCATCGACCAACCATTGCGCCCAAGTAAATTCCCCTCCATATCCCACAGGTTGGATGGGACGCGAGCGGAAAGGCACGGGCTTGGCCGGATCCGAAACATATTCGTCAAATGCCGCGTCCGCAGTCTTAGGAGCATCGAAGCTCAACTTGAGTCCCGGCTCAAGATAAAGCCGCGCCGCACGGATCGTGCACCCGCTGGCGCATCCCGCGGGCCACGACGGCAGACGCCGCCACGCGTTCGTCCCTGTTTCAAACGCGGTTACGGGAGCCAGGTCCGCCTTCGGCGCCCCGTCCTTCAGATATTGATCGAGAAATGGCCGCAGAATGTTCTCGCGGAAATAGAGCCCGGTATCGCTGTTGAATTTCAATGCCCCAAGCGTGCTGCCATCGCCAATCTCCTGCCCGTGATGCCACGGCCCCATCACGAGAAACACTTTGTCATTGTTGGCGTCCTTCGGTTTGATCGCTTTGTAGAGTGCCGGGGCCCCGTAGATGTCTTCCTGATCCCAGAGGCTGTCGACCAGCATCACCGGCACCTTCAAGGGCTGCGCCGCAAGGATCTTGTCCATGGCCTGCTCTTGCCACCACGCATCGTAGCTGGGATGCTCCAGGAGCTTGCGCCAGAACCCAACTTGTTCCAGACCATGGCGCCGGCCCAGTTCCCCCGCCGATCCCGCGTCCATGAATTCGTCGTAATCGTCAAAGTGACTGGTCCACCACTGCGCGCTGTTGTCGCGGGTCGCCTCCTGCTCGTAGATGTACGGCATGTTCTGTTCGCGAAACGCGCCGTTGTGGAACCAGTCGTCTCCCCTCCAGCCATCGACCATGGGATTCATTGGCACCGCCACTTTCAGCGCTGGGTGCGGATTCACCAGCGCCATCAGCGGCAGGAACCCATCATAGGAAATCCCCAGGATACCCACCTTCCCATTGCTCTCCGGCACATTCTTCACCAGCCAGTCGATGGTGTCATAGGTATCGGTCGAATGATCGACCGGCGTCGGGTTCAGCGGCCCGTGCAGCGGGCGCGTCATCACGTAGTCGCCCTCCGACCCGTACTTGCCGCGCACGTCCTGCACCGCGCGGATGTAGCCGCCTTCCACGATCACCTCGAGAGCATTGTCATAGCCGTTCAAAATCGGACCGAGGTGGGAACTCTGCGCGTGACTCAGTTGCGCGCTGGCGTTATAGGGCGTCCGCGTCAGCAGGATGGGCGCGTTCTTCGCCCCCTTGGGAATCACGATCACCGTATGCAGCTTCACCCCATCGCGCATCGGGATCATCACATCCCGCTTGACGTAGTCGAAGCTGTCCGTCACCGCCTCAATTTTGGCTGGAGTTTCGCTGGGCAACGAGGCCACCGGCGGAGCGGTTTGCGCAGCCGAAGATCCCAGAAACAGCGAGCCGGCAAGAAACAGCGCGAGCCAACCCAGAGTACGAACGCGGCAGATCATTGTCATGAAAGGTTTCCTTGGAAGTGGCGAGAATAGTAACTGGTCGCCGGGCGGCTTGCCAAACTGCGCTGGGCCCGGCGTTTTCCTGATCGGCATCCTGATCTTATCTAATAGTCTTTCATGAAAACAGGTGGAAAAACGCCGCAGCCTTCCCAGCTTTTTTCCTTTTCCGGACAAGAGTGAACTCAACCTCCGGATTGCCGCCGGAAATGATAGGCTACCCAATCCTCACTTATGAGTGGGGATGGCCCGGACGCAAGGCGAAAGCTGCAGCCTTCCCTTATAATGACCGGGGTCCAAAACGGCTTTCGATTGCACCGGAATCCGTCGCACCAGATTCATCGCACTAGAATTCCGAAGAAACGCTTCCTCATCTATGGCCGTTGAGCCCAAAACTCCTAAGCCGGGCATCGAAGCGGCAAGCTTGACCGACGTCGGCCACCAGCGCTCCAATAACGAGGACTCCTACCTCTACTGGGAGCCCGACGCCGACGAGGACTTCCGCCGCAAGGGTCGCCTCGCCATCGTTGCCGACGGCATGGGTGGATACGAAGGCGGACAGGAAGCCAGCCGCCTCGCCGTGGAGACCGTGCGCAGCGTCTACGACAACGCCTTTGGCGGCGATCCCCAAGGTACGCTGATCGAGGCCTTCGAATCCGCTCACCAGAACATTCAGCGTTTTGCCATGGAGCATCCCCAGTTCTACGGCATGGGAACCACCTGTACCGCTCTCTCCATCGTCGACCACCAGCTCTGCTTCGCCCATGTCGGCGACAGTCGCCTTTACTTGATTCGCGAGGAAACCATCTCCCGTCTTACCCGCGATCATTCTTACGTCGGCCGGCTGGTCGAGAGTGGCATCGTTCGCTCCGAAGATGCCGAGTCGCACCCCCAGCGCCATATTCTCACCGCCGCCCTGGGCTCCGGTCGGGACGTTACCCCTCACATTCCAGAGCACCCTTTCCCTCTCGAAGAGGGGGACATCCTTCTCCTTTGTACCGATGGGCTCTGGGGCGTGGTCGGCGACCCGGAACTCGCCCGCGTCGTACGAGCCAATCCCCCCGCGGACGCTTGCCACAAGTTGGTGGCCATGGCGCTCGAGCGCGGCGGGCCCGACAACATCACCGTGCTGGTTCTGCGCATTTCTTCCTGATCCGTCCGTCTGGCCAACGCCCGTCATCTCCTCCTCGCGCTCAGACCCGGTCAATGCGATGTTACAACCGCAGTACGATTCCGTGCTCAGTGCTCCCTTCCATGAGTGGCAATTCAGGTGATGATGATCACAGACAGGAAAGCAGATAGGTTCTCTAATGCTTCGCAGGAGGCACTAAAACTGAATACCCCAAACTGCGCCCGACTCCCACAACGGGCGAGGGCATCTCGCCCAGCCGCCACCCGACGGCGGGGAGTCGGGCCAGTTCTAATCCGACGTGCAGCATTCATGCGTCTCGAAAGCAGCGGAGGGCGGAGACAGCGGCATAGCCATGTCAACCATTGAGGAAGTAAGAGCAGCAGAGAAAAAGGTGCAGGAGGTTCTGGACGCACTCAAGAAGGCCGGTTCGCAAGATCCGAACCACCTTAGCACTGAGTTAAGGAACGCGACTGACGAGTACGCCAGAGCAGTTCGTGAATTAAGTTAAAACTAGCCCACTCCCGGGTTTGCCGCCGGACTGACTCGTTGCTGACGAAAACACTTTAGCGCTCACCACCCCTTCATTGCGTGCGATGGCGATGTCTCACCAGTTGTGCCAAGGGCTTTCTGCTGCGATCTTGAAATCGAGGGTTCGCAGGAGTCACCTGAGTCGGGCCCATCTGCGTGATGCGACGCACGAATTCAAGTGACCCGGGGCACTGCCAGCCGCCACCAATCCTGGAGGAGGCTTATTGAGGATTGCCCAATATTGTGACACTTTCCCCTATGTCATTTCGAGCGCAGCAAGGTTTGTCCGCGAGCGGACAAACCTTGCGGAGTCGAGAAACCTGCTTTTTTGCTGCGTCCAACAGCAGGTTCCTCGACTGCGTTCCGCCATCCGCGGTGCGGATGACGGAACTCCGCTCGGAATGACAGATTTTGTGGTGGGTCACAATACTCTGCAAACCTCAATAGGTCGAACACGCAGATCGCAGTAGCTCAGACCGATAGTTGACGAGAGCAGGGCCTTAACACGCACGACCTCGGCCGACGCGGGCAATGGAATTTAGCGCGGTCGCCAGGGCAGAATGAGGCACTCGCGGGCACGTACGGAACACAATTCTGCACACAACTTTCCGGTTGATTGCAGTGTGCAAAAACTTGCAAAGGGACGAGTTTTCACCGCTTGAGCGGTACTTTCCCAGCCTCTAAACTGCAATCTGCTGCACATCGGCGTCCTCCTCCAGCGGCAAAGCAACCGCTAACCTCTTGATTTCACAGACCTAATTCGCCCTTCGCCTGATCGGCCCAATGGAATCTCGCTTGCAATGTCACTTATGTCAATAAAGTCTATTATTTCAATCTGGTTTATGGAATAATTCGCCTATGAAAATCTCCCAAAAGGGACTCTACGCCCTGCAGGCCATGATGATGCTCGCGCGCCGCCACCATGAGGGAGCCATCAAGATCCGCGACATCGCCTACGAGGAGGTGCTCCCGGAAAAATTCCTGGAATTGATTCTCCTCGAACTCAAGAATGCCCGCATGGTGGAAAGCGTGCGCGGAGCGAAGGGCGGCTACCAGTTACGACGCGACCCTGCCGACATCCATCTCAGCGAGATCATTCGCCTGATTGATGGTCCGCTCGCTCCCTTCGGCGACGCCGAGCATTTACGCGAATTGATCGACCGGGATCTTCCGCACCGCGCCCTGTACCAAGTGTTCCTCGACGTCCGCGACGCGGCCGCACGCATCCTCGACAACACGACTCTGGCGGACTTAATCGCCCACGACGGCACGCAAGCCGGCAAGAACGCCACGCGCCAGAAGAACCAGAAGAAACATACCGCCAGTATCGTCCCCATGGCGGTTGGAGGCTACAAAAGTGAGTAAACGCTCCTTAGTCTGCTTGTTGCTCTCGCTCGCGACGGTAGTTTCCGGATGGGCCCAGGGAACTGCCAACACCATCCGCGTCGGCGCATTCCCTAACATTACTCACGCGCAGGCGATGGTAGGCAAAGCCAACGGATGGTTCGACAAAGCCATGGGCCCGCAGGTCAAAGTTCAGTGGACCAGCTTCAACGCCGGCCCTTCGGCGATCGAAGCCCTGTTTGCCGGCGCGATTGATATGACCTACGTCGGCCCGAACCCCGCGATCAATGGCTACGTCCGCTCCAACGGCGAAGCCCTGCGCGTCGTGGCCGGTGCCGCCAGCGGCGGCGCTTCCCTGATTGTGCGCAACGATTCCGGCATCAACAAGCCCGAGGATTTCCACGGCAAGCGAGTAGCCTCTCCGCAATTCGGCAACACGCAAGACGTAGCCCTGCGCAACTGGCTCAGGAATCACGGCATGAAGACCAAAGAAAAGGGCGGCGACGTGCAGATCGTCCCCATGGCCAATCCCGACCAGTTGACCCTCTTCCTCAAGAAGGAACTGGATGCCGCCTGGGCTCCAGAACCCTGGGCGACGCGCCTGATTCATGACGGCAACGGCCGCCTTTTCGTGGACGAACGCACTCTGTGGCCCAACGGACAATTTGTCATCGGCCTGCTCGTCGTCAACACCAAGTTCCTCAAGGCCCATCCCGATCTGGTCAAGAACTGGATCCGCGCCAACGTCGACCTCACCGACTGGATCGACGGCCACCAGCCCGAAGCCAGGAAACTTCTGAACCAGCAGATTCAAACCGAAACCGGCAAGGCGCTTCCTCCCGCCGTTCTCGACGAAGCCTTCTCCCGCATGCAAGTCACGTATGACCCGCTGCACAATGCGCTGACTACCGCCGCGCAGCAAGCCTTTGACGACGGTTTTCTCGGCCGGCAGATGCCCGATCTCTCCGGTCTCTACGATCTCTCACTCCTTAACCAGGTTCTCGCGGAAAAGGGACGAAAGGCTATTCAATGAGCACTAACGCACAGAAGTTTCCCAGCCAGTTCCCGATTCCCGTCGACCCCCGCTTCCCTGCTCACTCCGGCAGTCCCTCCGGCAAGGTGGGCCCGGTCTCCGTCCGCCGCCCCGTGCGTGCTGCTTCGCCGGAGATTTCCAAGGTCGGCCTCAGTGAGATATGCCTGAGTTACCGCACCCAGAGCGGAGAGCGCTTGCTGGCTCTCGACCACATCAATCTTCAGGTGCATGCCGGCGAGTTCGTCTGCATTGTCGGCCCCTCCGGTTGCGGCAAGTCCACGTTGCTGCTTTTGATCGCGGGCCTGCATCAGCAGACCTCCGGGCAGATCCTGGTCGACGGCAAGCCGGTGCAAGGTCCGGGTACGGACCGCATCATGATCTTCCAGGAGCACGGCCTGTTTCCCTGGCTCACGGTGGGCCAGAATGTCGAATTCGGTATGAAGATGAAGGGCGTCCCCAAAGCCGAGCGCCAAGAGAAGACCCGCTACTATCTGCGCCTCGTGCACCTGGCAAAATTTGAAAAGAGCTACATCCATCAGCTTTCCGGCGGCATGCGCCAGCGCGTGGCCATCGCCCGCGCCCTGGCCACCGAGCCCGACGTCCTCCTCATGGACGAACCGTTTGGCGCGCTCGACGCTCAGACCCGTGACCTGCTGCACGACGAGTTGGAGCGCATCTGGAGCGAAACCGGATGCACCATCATTTTCGTCACTCACAATGTGCGTGAGGCGATTCGCCTCGGCGATCGCGTCGTTCTTATGACGTTCCGCCCAGGCCGCGTGAAGAGCGAATTCCCCGTCGAGTTGCCCCGCCCACGCCATCTGGAAGACCCCAACGTCGCCCGCGCTGCCCGCGAAATTCTGGACGAGTTGCGCGACGAGATTAACCGCTCCCTCGAAGCCGAATACAACGACGGCGTGAAGCCTCGCATAAAACCAGGAGTCGAAGTATGAAACGCGCTGCCCGCTACATCATCTTCTATTCCGCGCTCTTCGGCCTGTGGACGCTCCTCGCCGAACTGAAAATCTGGCCGCCGTATCTCTTCCCCACGCCCTGGGGCGTCGGCGAAGCCCTCTATGCCGGATTCCAGGATCACACCTATTGGATCGCGATCCGCGTCAGCATGCAGCGTGTCTTGATCGGCTACGGCATTTCCGTCTTACTCGGCATGGTCCTCGGACTGGGCGTGGCCAGCAATAAATTCCTCGAAGAAACCATGGGCGGTTTGCTGGTGAGTCTGCAGAGCTTGCCCAGCATCTGCTGGTGGCCTCTCGCCCTGCTCTGGTTCGGGCTCAATCAGAATGCCATTCTCTTCGTGGTGATCATGGGTTCGTTGCTGTCGGTGACGCTGGCCATGGAAGACGGCCGCAAGCAGATGCCCAAGATCTTCAGCCAGGCCGGTCGCAACCTCGGCGCTAAAGGCCTCAAGCTGTTCTGGTATGTCCTGTTGCCGGCCAGTCTGCCGTTCATTGTTTCCGGACTCAAGCAGGGTTGGGCCTTCGCCTGGCGCTCACTGATCACTGCCGAGATGCTTTATCTGAGTCTGGGCCTGGGCCAGGTACTGATGATGGGCCGCGACCTGAACGACATGAGTGCCGTCATCGCTGTCATGATCTTGATTATCGCCATCGGCTACGTTGTGGATGGCATCGTGTTCAAAGGGATGGAACGCCATCTGCAAAATAAGTGGGGTTTGACACCCGCCACCTAGACCCTCGGAGTGGATTCCCCAAGATTCTCACGGTAGTTAATTTTTGAAGAAACGAAAATAAGAGGCGCGCAGGGTATTTACAAGTATCTCTATTATGTTTATTATGATACTTCATGAAACGGGGTGGCGCGAAGGAAGCAATGAAAATGCCGCCCGGAAACAAGAGAGTCCACACCGCGATGTAGCGGCTAACGGCTTCCGGTTGTCTCCCCCTCGAAGTAGCAGTGCAAGAACAAACCTAAAAGGAGAGGACTGTACTTCCATGAAATCCAACAAGAACCTGTTTCTCACGGCCCTGATTCTGACGGCATTGACCGCTGGCGCCTGGGCACAAACTGTGACAGCGTCGAACGCTGCTCCAGCAAACGGCGCCGTGGCCCCGGCGCCCGTAACCGCCGCCGACATTCAGGCATTGAAAGACGCTCTCGCCGCACAGCAACTGCAGATTCAGGCGTTGCGGGCGCAACTGCAAAGCAAAGACCCGGCGCTGCAGCAGGTTCGATCCGCCGGTCCCTCTGTGGCCACTGCCGACGCTAAAGCACCGGAATCGCCCGCAGTCGTCGCGACCAACCTGCAAACTACAGCACAAGACAAGAGTGCTCAGAACGCTGGTAGCTCCGATGAACGTATTCGGAACCTTGAGCGACAAATCAAAGGCATCGGCCCGATCTCTTTCAGCGGCGACATACGTCTTCGCTCAGAACCTTCCTTCGGTGGCCCCTCGGACGGGTCGCTTGATCGTGTCCGCACCCGCGTTCGTGCCCGCTTTAATGCGATCGCCAATCTCGGGGAGCAATTCCGCGCCGGCCTCACACTCGCGAGCGGCGACATCAACGACCCCATATCGACGAACCAGACCCTCACCGGCTTCTACACCCGCAAAGCGATGGCTTTGGACCAAGCCTTCGTGGAGTTCACACCAAAAGACTTCAAGCCCCTCACGCTTACGGGCGGTAAATTCCGCTATCCCTGGTACAACACCGAACTCACCTGGGATAAGGACCTGAATCCTGAGGGTGCAGCCGAAACCTTGGCCTTCAACCTGAATACGCCCGTCCTGAAACGCTTTGCCCTGGTCGGCTTTCAATTGCCCTTCGCCGAGATGGCCGGCACCGCAGCCACTGACAAAAGAATTACTCAATCCATCACTTACGGTGGGCAACTGCAGACGACGTGGCAGCTCGGGCCGCGGGTGAAGCTGAGCGCCTACACGGGCTACTATGACTACCGGGGCGCCGACTCCATTGCGCTGGCTCTCGCGCGTGCCAGCAGCAAGAATCCGCAGACTCCATCTTCGGGCGCGCTCCCGTTGGCTTCCGGGAACCCGGTTCAGGACTCAACGTACACGACCACTGCGACCACCATCGTCACGATCGACGGAACCGCTTATCCGACGGGAGTTACATCCATCACGAATGCCCAGTTTGCCTCGAAGTTCGGGTTGTTCGACACCATCGCTCGTTTCGACATCGATACCGGACACCCTCGCGTCCCGCTGAGTTTTATCGGGGACTACGTTCAGAATACCGAGGCCTGCGGCAACCTGGCCAACATCGTTGCTGTTCCGACGAACACCGCCACGCAGACGTTCAAACAGACGCTCAATGCCCCCTGCAACTCGCATCACCGGCGTGGATATTGGGCCGAAGGAACAGTCGGCCGCCTGCAGAAGAAAGGTGACCTGCAGTTGGGATATGCCCGCATCTACATCGAGCGCGAGGCGGTGTTGGGCAATTTCAACTACAGCGATATTCGCCAGGGGACGAACGTCTCGCAGCACCGGTTCATGTCCTTATACCAATTGGACCGGAGCGTGCAGTTAAGCTTCACTGCCCTGGTCGGGCGTCCGCTGGGCACGACCGAGCCTTGGCTCACACGCTTGCAGTTCGACACGGTTTACATTTTCTAATTCCGGAGCTTGAAACGATCACAACGATGGGTTGACTCGACATGATGTTCTTGGGCTCGAATCGAATTTGGGAGCTCCAAGAGCTTGCAGCCGCAGCAGAGACGGCAAAGCGCTACCGACCCAGTGTCCCGCAGGGCTTCCTGGACACTACGGTAGCGCCGTCACTACTGAGCCCGAACTGATAGCCAAAACTATAGAAGCCCGCATGCACTACTCATAGTGCATAATCAGGTACTGGGAAGCTAATATCCGGAAGGTAAATCAGGCCCTACTGCTTTTCCTCTATGTCCCCAGTGTCCTCTGTGGTTGAGCTTTTTTCCGCCCGCAGCAATGGAAACAAAATTACATCGCGAATCGTGTGCGAGTCCGTCAAAAGCATGCACAGCCGATCCACGCCCACGCCCACGCCCCCCGCCGGCGGCATCCCGTATGACAGAGCCCGTATGTAATCCTCATCCATCTGGTGCGCCTCATCGTCCCCGCGTTCGCGTTCCTTCAATTGCCCTTCGAACCGCCGCCGCTGGTCCTCTGGATCGTTGAGTTCACTGAACCCATTGGAAATCTCCATCTGCCCCGCGAAAATCTCGAAGCGCTCAGTCCAGTCCGGTTCTTCGGGCTTCTGCTTCGACAGCGGCGACACCGCCGTGGGAAATTCGTAAATGATCGTCGGCTGCGTCAGATGCTCCTCCGCCGCTGCCTCAAACAGCCCTGCAAGCGTCTTCCCCGCCGGAGCATTCGCTTCGTAAGCCATGTGCGAGTGTGCCGCGTTGAAGCGCTCCACCAGTTTCTTCACGCCGTCGCTGCTGGCGAAGTCGCTCATCTCCGGCTTCCCGCCGGCCGCCTCGGGCCAATAATGAATGATCGCTTCCCGCATGGTCATGCGCTGCCAGTTGGCCCAGTCAATCTCCTGCTCGCCCCACTTCGTCTTCGTTCCGCCCGTCACATCCTTCGCCGCCTGGGTGATGATTTCCTGCGTCAGATCCATCACGCCCTGGTAGTCGGTATAGGCCTGGTAAAACTCCAGCATCGTGAACTCAGGATTCCAGCGCCATCCCAACCCCTCGTTGCGGAAGTTGCGATTGATTTCATACACGCGATCCAATCCGCCCACCACCAGCCGCTTCAAATAAAGCTCCGGCGCGATGCGCAGATAAAGATCCATGTCCAGCGAGTTGTGATGCGTCACAAACGGCCGCGCCACCGCGCCACCCGCGATGGGCTGCATCATCGGCGTCTCCACTTCAACGAACCCGCGCGCATCCAGCGTGCGCCGCATCGACTGCACCAGTTTCGTCCGCTTCAGAAAAACTTCGCGCACCTCGGGATTCATCACCAGATCGACATACCGCTGCCGGTAGCGCAACTCGACGTCAGTCAGCCCATGCCACTTCTCGGGCAGCGGCAGCAGATCCTTACTCAGAAAGGTGATCTCCTCCACGTGGACCGTCAGTTCGCCCGTGCGCGTCCGAAACAGATATCCGCTCACCCCGATGTGGTCGCCCAAGTCAAGCAGCTTGTACAACTCGAATCCCTTTTCTCCGACCGCATCTTTCTTCACGTAAATCTGCAGTTTCTTCCCGCCCTGCTGCAGGTGCGCAAACCCAGCTTTCCCCATCAGGCGGATCGCCATGATCCGCCCGGCCACGCGCACGCTGACCCGCGTGTGCTCCAGTTCTTCCGCGGTTTTGGCGGTGTACTCCGCCAGAATCTGCTCCGCCGTGTGCGTGAACTCGTACTTGCTGCGGTACGTGGCCTGGCCCAGCGCCTCAATCTGTTTCAACTTCTCGCGCCGCAGGTCGTAAATCTTGTCGTCGAGTGCCAAATGGGGTTCCTTAGTTTGCGCGGCTCACAAACGCCGCGAGCAGGGATTCAGAATCAGAGATGAAGAGTGATTATAAACAACGCGCCCGCGGTTTTTGGCCGCGGGCCGTGAGAGGTAAGAATTGTAGCGCCGGCATCCTGCCGGCTGTCCCGAGGGCGTCCCCGCCCTCTGGCCCGGACAGCGGTACTACTCGCAGTCCTACTGTTTGTTCAGCAGATCGCAATTCTCCGTGCATTGCATCGACTGCATCTCAATTTCCGCTTTCTTGTGCGGAACGTTTCCGTGAGTTTCCGGCACCACGACCAGCGACTGCCGCCCGTCCCCCAAATTCACCTTGCAATCGAAGCTGAGCGACTGCACTCCGCGCTGCTTGCACGAGGTGTTCTCCAGAGCCGACGCCAAGCTCGATGGATTGTCGTAGATTTTGTCCGCAACTTCGGAAGGCACCAGCGCAACCATCATGGGCACCGGAGCTTTAATCCGGATCCACACCGGCTGCCCGTCCCGTTCCGGGCTCAGCAGGCTATACACCTTGGGCGTCGCCGACAGTTCATACTTCTCTTTCAGCAGCAGCGACCACCGAAATTCCGGCTGGATACAATTCTGCACGCAGTCCCACTGGTAGTACGTGATCTTGAGATCATTAGGCGACACAAACCGCCGGGTTCCGTGCCCCAGCACCGCCCCAATCCCTTGCACGATGGCGCGGTCGGGCGTGCGCTCGTCGCGAATCAGCAGCACCATCGGCCGGTCGTTCGGCAGATGACACTCGTAGGTCGTGTTGACCACGTGCTCCCGCATGCAGAGCAGTTCGAGATGCGGAACCGCACCCGGATGCTGCTGCGCCGCCGTCCACTCCTCGTTCGCCGCCAGCGCGATCGTGACCGGCAGCTTCGCCTGAATGTCCACGTGGAGGTTCCCGCCCTCGCTTCCCGGGTGGTACACCCGTCCCGCGTGATAATCCATGGGATCGAGTAGCGCCGATTCATCGCTCGCGCGCACCCAGTCAAAAACCTTGTTCTGCGCGGCCGCCAGCGCCGCAAACCACAAAAGAAAAACCCCGAGCCAGCACAGTCTTTTCATAATTCCCCCACCTTATTGAAGCGGGGTGAGACGCTCCACACAACCGAATTCGCGCCCCGGCAGTAACTCTGGTAACGGCGGTAAAGTATGGGCAAATAGAGTGGTTACGACATTTCAAGAACCGCGCTCTGCCCCCGAATCGCGCCGCGCGGAGAGGCCGCGCGCAGTTTCCCTTGCGGCGCTAGTGGTACCATGGTACATTGGTACACATGACCGACGATCCCAAACTGCTAGTCGAACGCGTCCAAACCGGCGTGCGCATAGAGAAGCGAATCCTCAAAGTCCTCAAGGCGTTCGCCGAATATCACGACATGACCCTCGGCGATGTTCTCGAAGGCATCGTGCTCCACGCCTTCGACGGCAAGACCCCGTTTAGTCCCGCCTCGCTCGAACGCATTCGCGAGTTGAAAAAGTTCTACGACCTGGATCTCGACTCCAGCGCCAGCCATCGTCTGAAAGAAATCAAAGCCAAATCTCCGCGCAAGCGCACCACCGAAAAATAGGGACCGACGAGGAAATCCATGAGCCCCGCGAGAACCAAAACTGCTCTGACCGTCCTGCAATGGGCCCTCGGCGTCGTGATCCTGATCGAAGCCGTCTTGTTCGTCCTGCCCAGCGCCGCCCACGACTTTGCCCGCACTCACATGCCCGGCTTCGTCCGCCTGGTTCTGGGATTTGGCGAAATCCTCGGCAGCATTCTTCTCCTGATTCCCCAAACCGCAATCCGCGGCGCGTGGCTGTTGCTGGCCGTCTTCATCATGGCAATTCTCATTCACCTCCTTCACGGCATGTACGGCATCGGCAATCTAGTCATTTACGCCGCGGCAGCCTTCGCCATCGCGGTCGGCAAGAAGGGCTAGCATTCGCGGTCGATTCTCTCGCTTATGGAGGAACACATTCGTGGTTACTCCCAGTGCAATTCTGGCAAGCTCTCTCGTCGCTTTGGCAACCACCGCTCTCGTGCGGGGACCGGCACAGCAGGTCAGCCGCTCCGGAAGTTTCGACTTGCCGTGCGCTGCCGACACCGCTTTCCCATTCTTCAGTCCTGAGGGCGAGCGGGAATGGGTGAAGGGCTGGAATCCCACGCCCGTATTCCCCGACAGCATCGAATTCCGCCGCGACACCGTGTTCCGAGAAGGGCCCCCGGGCGACGAAGCCGTTTGGACCATCGTGGACGGCAATTGGAAAACTCATCGCGCGGAATATGTCCGAGTCGCGCCCCGTTCGCACGCCGCCCGGATCGTGGTCCAGATCGAACCGCTTGGCGCCGAGCACTGCAAAGTGGTTGTGGCCTACACCATCACCGCATTCGGAGAGCATCCAGCCACTCTCATCAAAAGTTTCTCTGAAGAAGCCTATGCCGCGAAAATGCGCGCTTGGCAGGACCAAATCAGTGCATGTCTCAAGACTCGCACGTGAGAATGCCAGGAATGTCGCGCGCTCGCAACTATCAGCAAACCATCGCTGTCCTTTGTCGTCTTCCTGCGTCTAACGCGTCGTGGCGACCCAAATAGAGTACGATTCCTTCCACCACAGGCAACTCCTATGAAACTGAAGCGAACTCTTCTCGTCCCCGCACTCCTGACCCTCACGCTAGCCCACGCGCAAGACATCCACACCGGCGACGCCCTCCTGCGCGCCATGCACGACCGCTACCAATCCTCCTGGTACCAGACCCTCACCTTCACCCAGAAAAGCACCAGCTACAAACCCGACGGTACCAACACCGCCGAAACCTGGTATGAAGCCGCTCTGCTCCCCGGAAAGCTGCGCATCGACATCGGCCCGCCCACCAGCGGCAACGGCTACGTCCTGTCCGACGGCACCGTGACCATTGTGCAAAGCAACAAGATCGTCGGCACGCGTCCTCTGGTGAACATGCTTCTGGTCCTGGGATTTGACGTCTACCGCCAGGATCCCGAGACCACCATCAAAGTCGTGAAAGGCGAGGGCTACGATCTCTCCAAACTCCGCGAAGACACTTGGGACGGTCATCCCGCCTACGTCGTTGGCGCCGACAAAGGTGATCTGAAGTCCCGTCAGTTCTGGGTAGCCAAGGACACGCTGCTGTTCGTACGTGAAATCGAACCTGCTCAAGGCGACCCCAAGAAGCTTGACGACATCCGCTTCACCGATTACCGCCCGCTCGCCAACGCCTGGGTGGCCGCCCGCGTCGAAGTGTTTTCCGACGACAAGATGGTGTTTAGCGAGGACTACACCGACATCCAGGCCAACGTAAAACTCGAGCCCGCCGTCTTCGATCCCCAACAATTCAGCACCACTCATTGGGAAAAATAGTGACGCCGTGCGTGCCGCGAAGTCATAACGACTGCCTGCCTTCCCTATGGGCGTCATCCTGAGCGGAGCCGTCTTTCAGGCGGAGCGAAGGATCTCGCGCGCGCAGACCCGAACGCGTTCAGAGAACTTGCATCCACACTCTCTTCCCGCAGTAGAATAGCTCCATAATTTCGAACCCTACTCCAATTCAGGAAGTGCCCCATGGTTCATTTCAAGGTGAACGGACACGCCCAGACGTTCGACGGCGATCCTGAAATGCCGCTCCTCTGGTACCTGCGCGACATCCTCGGACTCACCGGTACAAAATTCGGCTGTGGCATGGCCCTGTGTGGCGCCTGCACCGTGTTGCAAAACGGAAAAGCCATCCGCTCCTGCACCAAGCAAATGAGCACCGTCGACGGCCTCGAAATCACCACCATCGAAGCCATCTCGGCCAACGGTCCGCACGCCGTGCAGAAGGCCTGGGCAGAAGTAAATGTCCCGCAATGTGGCTACTGCCAGCCCGGCCAAATCATGCAGGCCGTGTCGCTGCTCTCGTCGAAGCCCAAGCCCACCGACGACGACATCGACTCAGCCATGTCCGGCAACATCTGCCGCTGTGGCACCTACCAGCGCATCCGCTCCGCCATCAAGGCAGCGGCGAAGGAGACCGCATGATCGCCCTAGAAAAGACCACCATGGAAAAGATCACCATCGAAAATGTCAGCCGCCGCGGTTTTCTTCAAGGCGTGTTTTCCGCCGGAGCCTTCGTCCTGTGTGCCCGCATCCTTCCCGGGCCCGTCTGGGCCGCAACGACCAGCGCGCCCGCTTCCGTCGCCGCGTCCGCGTTCCATCCCAGCATCTTCGTCGGCATTCACACCGACGGCATGGTCTACATCGTGGCGCACCGCTCGGAGATGGGCAACGGCGTCCGCACCAGCCTCCCACGAATTCTCGCCGACGAACTCGATGCCGACTGGAGCCGCGTCACCGTCCTCCAGGCCGACGGCGATGCCGCCTACGGTTCGCAAGACACCGACGGCTCTCATTCCGTCCGCGAGTTCTTCGATGTCCTGCGCGAAGCCGGAGCCACTGCCCGCCTCATGCTGGTGCGCGCCGCCGCGCAGCAATGGGGCATTCCCGAATCGCAGTGCGTCGCCGATCCCGTCCACACCGTCTCCGACAAGAACTCAAGCCGTAAACTCGGCTATGGAGAACTCGCACCTCTTGCCGCGAAGCTTCCCGTCCCGAAAAAAGAAGAGTTGAAATTCAAATCGCCACAGCAATGGCGCTACATCGGCAAGCCCGCCCCCGGCTTCGATGTGCCGGAAATTTGCTCCGGCAAACCGCTGTTCGGCATGGATGTCCGCGTCGACGGCATGCTCTACGCCGCCATCGCTCACCCGCCCGTCCTCGGCGGAAAAGTGAAGTCCGTCGACGACTCCGCCACCCTGAAAGTGATCGGCGTGAAAAAGACCATCCCGATCGATCCCTTCAAACCCCCTCACGCCTTTCAGCCTCTCGGCGGCGTCGCCGTGATCGCCGATAACACCTGGGCCGCATTCAAAGGCCGCGACCGCCTCAAAATCGAATGGGACAACGGCAGCAACGCCTCCTACAACTCCGCCGACTATAAAAAAGCACTGCAGCAAACCGCCCGCCAGCCGGGCAAAGTCGTGCACACCGTCGGCGATCCCGACGCCGAATTCGCCAAGGGCGGCAAGATCGTCGAAGCCGAATACTTCGCTCCCCACCTGGCGCACGCTTCCATGGAACCTCCCGTCGCCGTAGCTGACGTTCAAGGCGAGAAGGTCACCGTCTGGTCGCCCACGCAGGATCCGCAAGGCGTGCAGGAAGAAGTCGCCAAGGCCCTCGGCCTGAAGAAAGAAAACGTGGTCTGCCACGTAACCTTTCTCGGCGGCGGCTTCGGTCGAAAATCCAAGCCCGACTATGCCGTCGAAGCGGCCGTGCTCTCGAAGAAAACCGGCAAGCCAGTCAAAGTCATCTGGAGCCGCGAGGACGACATCAAGTTCGACTACTACCACTCCGTCGCCGCCATGTACCTGAAAGCCGCGCTCGACGACGCCGGCAAGCCAAAAGCCTGGCTGCAGCGCTCCGTCTTCCCTCCCATCGGATCCACCTTCAACCAGACCGAGGTTTACGGCGGCGCCGGCGAGATGTCTATGGGCTGGGACATCGTCCCCTTCGACGTCCCCAACTTCCGCTCCGAAAACGGACAGGCCACCGCGCACGTTCGCATCGGCTGGCTCCGCTCGGTCGCGAATATCTATCACGCCTTCGCCGTGCAATCCTTCGCCAACGAACTCGCCTATGCCGCCAACCGCGATCCTTACGACTATCTGTTGACGCTGATCGGATCCGGCCACATTCTCGACGCCGGCCCGCAAGGCCCTCCGGGAGTCGGCGAGAAATATCCTTACGACACCGCGCGTCTCCGCCGCGTCGCCGAACTTGTCGCCGAGAAAGCCAACTGGGGCAAAAAGAAATCCGGCAAAGGAACCGGCATGGGCATCGCCGTGCATCGCAGCTTTTTCACCTACGTAGCGACCGTCGTCGAGGTGGAAGTCGACGGCCAAGGCGCAATCCGCATTCCGCATGTCTACACCGCGCTCGATGCCGGAATTGTCGCCAATCCCGAAATGGTCCGCCAGCAGTTCGAAGGCGCCGCTGTCTTCGGCACCAGCATCGCCCGCACCGGCGAGATCACTGCTACCGGTGGCGCCGTCGACCAGTCCAACTTTTACGACTACCAGGTCGCCCGGATGAACGACGCCCCGCGCCAGGTCGACATCCACATCGTCGAAAGCAGCGCCCCGCCCGCCGGCGTGGGAGAACCCGGCGTGCCCCCGTTCGTTCCAGCACTCTGCAACGCCGTCTTCGCCGCCACAGGTAAGCGAGTGCGAGAGTTGCCACTAACGCGTAACGGATTTTCGTAAACCAGGCGCAAGGGCTACGGAGGCCGGAAGTTTCCTCCGTGTTCCTCTGTGCCCTCTGTGGTTAAAGGTTTTGGGTGCTGTTTCAGTTTGTCGTTCCTAACGGACAGGGCTGTCGAGCTTCGCTCGACGGACAGCCGAGGGCGGCTGTCCCCACATGGGTATCTCAGCGAACTGAGACACCACCAGGTTTTGATGTCTCTTGAACCCCGGCCCCATCGGCGCTACTATGACCTGCTGTGCCGGTTGAAGAGGCAAGAC